>NZ_LKDX01000004.1:0-152363 GCF_001401795.1 Pseudoalteromonas sp. P1-26
AGCTTTCAGCTTTCAGCTTTCAGCTTTCAGCTTTCAGCTTTCAGCTTTCAGCTTTCAGCTTTCAGCTTTCAGCTTTCAGCTTTCAGCTTATTAGAACGTCCACTCAACGTGAAGTTGGGGTACTGACTCAGTTGTGTCTGTACCTAGCTTGTTGTGCCAATATTGCCATTCAAGGCCTAGCAGTAGCGTATTTTCTTTCATGCTCATTGCGTGACCTAAATCCCAGGTGATGATTGGCTGCGCTAAAATCCATGCTTTAACGTCTTCACCAAATTCATTTTCACGCTCTGCAATATATTCAACATGGCCTGTTACGTTGAACTTTTGTGAGCCAATAGTGAATGGGTAGCCCCAAGCAACATCAATCATCCAGCTGTTTGTTTCAGTTGGTGCACCACCGCGTGCTACGCCTTCACTGTCATCGATGTAAGCGGTAAATAAAGTAGATAAAAAGCTAAAGCCCGGTGCTTGCCAGCTAAGCTTTACACCAGGTAAATACTTAAGAACTTTCGAGTCACCTGCGGCATTAAAACCTGCCGTTAAACCCACATCAGCAATTGCGCCGTATGAAAAATCACTGCCAGAGATTTTTGATAAGCTAAATGTTGAATACCACTCGCCGTAAAAGTCTTTATCTTGATAGCCATCTTGACGGTCGTCATTGCTGTAATCAATAAAAAAGAAATTGTCGCCATAGTCATAACCAGAGGCATGCTGTAGTGATACAACCGTGGTATTTGACTTAGTTAATGAAAACGGGTTTTTGTGTTCACCGTTATTAACGTGTAATTGCGTAGAGCTCCAATTAGCGGCATAGCTCGAAGTACTTACTGCACAAAGCGCAGCAACAGAAAGGATCTTTTTCAAGTTCATATCTCAATATTGATGGTGTAAAGGGGGATACAAAGGTTGGATTATAGCAGATACGCCCATATTTGGGCGTATCTTGAGAAAAATTATTTAACTTATGCTTTATTTCTGCGTAAGCAAATTACTGCAACGGCAGTAAAGGCAAGAATAAAGCAGTAGTAAGAAGAGGTAGAGACTTCCCATGGGCTAATTTTGAATGTTGCGCCGAGTAGAAGTGCTTGTGCGCCATACGGCAATGAGCCTTGCGTAACACAAGCAAAAATATCAAGTAAGCTTGCTGAACGCTTGCCTGTAATTTCGCCATCATCTGCTAATTTTTTAGCAATTGGGCCTGCAACAATAATAGATACTGTATTATTGGCAATACATAAGTTACTAGTCATAACCAGTGCAGCAATACCTAATTGATCTGCTACTTTACGGTGCCATTTTGCAATGATTTTTGTAATTGCCTGAATTTTGTTAGCAATATAATCAAGACCACCATTAATACGGATAAACTCTGAAAGACCGCCAATAAACATCGATAGCAAGAAAATTTCCTGCATATCAGTAAAGCCTTTATAAACATCTTTTACAAAGCTTGCACCTTCATAGCTGCCAGTAAAGCCCATAAGTGCAGCGAAGATTATACCGCTAAACAGCACCACGAATACGTTAAAGCCCATTACCGCGAGCACTAAGATAAAGGCATAAGGTAATACTAGTAAGATATCGAAGTCTTGTGTCTCTACAGCTTCTGCTGCAGGCGTTAAGAAGAATAACAAGCCGATAGTTAATGCCGCAGCAGGTAAGGCGATTTTTAAGTTCTCACGAAATTTATCTTTCATTTCACAGCCTTGCGTGCGGGTTGCAGCAATAGTTGTGTCAGAGATGATTGATAAGTTATCACCAAACATGGCACCTGATACAATCGTGCCTGCCATCAGAGATGGATCAATGCCTGTTTTTTGGGCGACGGCATAAGCAATCGGGCCAATCGCACCGATAGTACCCATTGAAGTACCCATCGCAGTCGACACTACCGCAGCAATTAAAAATAACCCTGGTAGTAACAGAGCAGGTGGAATAAGTGATAAACCGGCATTAACTACGGCATCAACACCACCGGTCGCACCAGCAACCGCAGAAAACGCACCTGCCAGCAGATAAATCAAACACATAGTGATAATGTTGCTATGGCCAGCACCTTTAATAAAGGTTTCAACACTGTGGTTGATGGTATTTTTATTTAAGATAAACGCCAGCATGATGGCTGGCAAAATTGCAACAGGAGCAGGCAATTGATAGAAGGCGTAATCGACACCTTGAGACTGTAAGTATAAGCCAGCGCCTAAAAATAAGCCGACAAACACCAAAAGCGGCAGCAAAGAAAGTTTTGCTTTTGTTTTATTAAATGATGGCTGCATCATATTCCTCGTTAGATAACCAATAACACAGCCAAACACTTCTTTTAGCTGTATTTAGTTGTGTCTAAAAGACAACAACAGCGCCCGCAAGCCAAAGACCAAATCGGCGCAAAGGAAGAAGTTTAAATGTATAGATGGCTAAATGCAAAGACTATCTGTTATTATTGTTGTTCTATTAATAAATCTAAAATTAGCTCTGTATTTTTTATAAGCTAACCTGACTATTACATGAGTTTTCGATAAAATCCAGCCAGCTAAGAAGAATAGATAAGGTAACTATATGAACCGCATAGGTGTATTTGGCGCAAACGGCCGCATGGGACTTGCACTTTTAGAAGCTGTCTCAAAAAAAGATGACGCAACATTAACGGGCGCGTACGTGCGTGATAACTCGCCACTTTTAGATATTGCGGTTAATCAATTAAACAGCGCTGCATCAGCAGATGTATCATTTAGTAAAGAAACAGACGTAAAAGATGCAGATGTATTGATTGATTTCACTTTACCGGCAGGAATGCGCAACCATTTAAAAACAGCGGTCGAAAAAAATATCGCCATGGTTATTGGTACTACGGGCCTTAACCAAGATGATCTTGATGCGCTTCATGAAGCGGCGAAACACATTCCGATTGTTTTTGCCCGCAACTATAGCGTAGGTGTGAATTTACTGCTTAACTTAGTGCAGACTGCGGCTGTGAAGTTTGGCGATGATATGGATATCGAAATATTTGAGGCCCACCATCGTCACAAAATCGATGCGCCATCAGGAACTGCATTGGCAATTGGTGAAGCTATTGCCGAGGCAAAAGGTTGGCAGCATGATGAAGTCGCGCGTTTTGATAGAAGCAATGACGAACACGCAAAATTGCAAAATGAAATCGGTTATTCAGTCATGAGAGGCGGAGATATAGTAGGTGAACACACCGCATATTTCGCAACTTCTGGCGAAAGGCTAGAATTAAGTCATAAAGCAAGTTCAAGAATGACCTTCGCATTAGGTGCTGTAAGAGCTGCGGGCTGGTTGAAAAATAAACCAGCTGGACTTTATGACATGCAAGATGTGCTTGACTTGAAGTAGTTTAGTTTCTTTTTTGGCAGTTTCAGTGAATTTTTAGTTAATAACGCTTATTTTTACTATTTTATTAATTAAGATTAGATCTGAATGCTAATTTACTGTAGAATAGCGCCAATTTGCCAAAAATTCATAAATGCGTGTTTCCAATCGCTATAAACGGGCAGTAGAGCAAATGACTTTACTCCCGTTTTTTACTGTTAGGAGGTTAACTTGACTAAATCCGCTCTGTTAGTCCTAGAAGACGGCACAGTGTTTCGCGGTACTGCAATCGGCGCTGACGGCATGTCAGTCGGTGAAGTAGTATTCAATACGTCTATGACTGGTTATCAAGAAATTTTGACTGACCCTTCATACGCGGAACAAATCGTAACTTTGACGTACCCACATATCGGTAATACGGGTACTAACAGCGAAGACGAAGAAGCGGGTCAAATCTGGGCTAAAGGCCTAGTGATCCGTGATTTGCCACTGCTAGCAAGTAATTTCCGTAACGAGCAATCGTTAAGTGATTACTTAAAAGAACGCAATATCTTAGGTATTGCTGACATCGACACTCGTAAATTAACACGTATCTTACGTGATAAAGGCGCTCAAAATGGTTGTATCATTGCAGGCGACGAGTTAGATGAGAATAAAGCGCTTGAAGCTGCGCAAGCCTTCCCAGGCTTAAAAGGCATGGATTTAGCAAAAGTTGTCTCAACCAAGGAAAATTTTGAGTGGCGCGAATCAAGCTGGACGTTAGGTTCAGGCTTTAAAACGCTAGAAGCAGCAGACGAGAAGTTCCACGTTGTTGCTTATGACTTCGGTGTTAAACGTAATATCTTACGTATGTTAGTTGACCGCGGTTGTAAATTAACCGTTGTTCCTGCACAAACATCTGCAGAAGACGTACTGGCATTAAACCCAGACGGTATCTTCTTATCAAATGGCCCAGGCGACCCTGAGCCGTGTACATACGCGATTGAAGCAATTAAAACTTTCCTAGAAACAGACACGCCAATTTTTGGTATCTGTTTAGGTCACCAATTACTTGCACTTGCTTCAGGTGCACAAACGGTGAAAATGAAGTTTGGTCACCACGGTGGTAACCACCCAGTTAAAGACCTTGACCGCAATGTTGTAATGATCACAGCGCAAAACCACGGTTTCGCAGCTGACGAAGCAACATTACCAGCGAATTTACGTGCAACTCACGTTTCTTTATTCGATGGCACGCTACAAGGTATTCACCGCACAGATAAGCCTGCATTTAGCTTCCAAGGTCACCCTGAAGCAAGCCCAGGTCCACATGATGCGGCGCCATTATTTGACCACTTCATCGATTTGATGCAAGCACGTTCTAACTAATTTAACCGGAGTAACAATGCCAAAACGTACCGACATAAAAAGCATTCTTATCTTAGGCGCAGGCCCGATCGTAATCGGTCAAGCTTGTGAATTTGACTACTCTGGTGCACAAGCGTGTAAAGCACTACGAGAAGAAGGCTTTCGAGTAATTCTTGTAAACTCGAACCCTGCAACTATCATGACTGACCCTGAAATGGCGGATGCGACGTACATCGAGCCAATTCACTGGGAAGTGGTAGAGAAAATCATTGAAAAAGAAAAGCCAGATGCAGTACTGCCTACTATGGGTGGTCAAACAGCATTAAACTGTGCACTTGATTTAGATAAGCACGGCGTACTGGCAAAACACGGTGTTGAGTTAATCGGTGCAACTGCTGATGCAATCGATAAAGCTGAAAACCGTGAGCGTTTTGACGTAGCAATGAAGAACATTGGCCTTGAGTGTCCGCGTGCAGAAATCGCTCACTCAATGGAAGAAGCACACGATGTACTTAGCCGTATCGGTTTCCCATGTATCATTCGTCCATCATTCACTATGGGTGGTACCGGTGGTGGTGTTGCATATAACCAAGAAGAATTTGATGAAATTTGTGAGCGTGGTTTAGATTTATCACCAACAAATGAACTTTTAATCGATGAATCATTAATCGGTTGGAAAGAGTACGAAATGGAAGTTGTTCGTGACAAAAACGACAACTGTATCATCGTATGTTCTATCGAAAACTTTGACCCTATGGGTGTTCACACTGGTGACTCAATCACGGTTGCTCCTGCGCAAACACTAACTGATAAAGAATACCAAATCATGCGTAATGCATCGATGGCGGTACTTCGTGAAATCGGTGTGGAAACAGGTGGTTCAAACGTACAGTTTGGTGTGAATCCAGTTGATGGCCGTATGGTTATCATCGAGATGAACCCACGTGTATCGCGTTCTTCAGCACTAGCATCAAAAGCAACGGGTTTCCCAATTGCGAAAATCGCTGCAAAACTAGCAGTAGGTTACACCCTTGATGAGCTACAAAACGACATCACTGGCGGTAAAACACCAGCGTCTTTCGAGCCGTCAATTGACTACGTTGTTACTAAGATCCCACGTTTTAACTTCGAAAAATTCGCAGGTTCAAACGACCGTCTAACAACACAGATGAAATCTGTGGGTGAAGTGATGGCAATTGGTCGTAACCAACAAGAGTCACTGCATAAAGCATTACGTGGTCTTGAAGTAGGCGCAACGGGCTTTAACCCAATTGTTGCCCTTGATGATCCGAAAGCAAAAGAAAAAATCATCCGTGAATTACGTGAGCCAGGTGCTGAGCGTATTTGGTACGTTGCTGATGCAATGCGTCACGGTATGAGCGTAGAAGACGTATTCGAATTAACTAAGATTGACCCTTGGTACTTAGTACAAATCGAAGACATCTTAAAAGACGAAGCAACAATCAGCGAAGTAGGTATGGCTGGTTTAAATGCTGAGTTTTTACGCAAGCTTAAGCGTAAAGGTTTTGCTGATGCGCGTATCGCTGAAATTGCCGGTGTTTCTGAAGCAGAAATTCGTAAGAAGCGTCACCAGTTAGATATCGTGCCTGTATATAAGCGCGTTGATACGTGTGCTGCAGAGTTCAGCTCAGACACAGCTTACATGTACTCATCTTATGATGAAGAATGTGAAGCGAATCCATCTGAAAAAGATAAAATCATGGTAATCGGTGGTGGTCCTAACCGTATCGGTCAAGGTATCGAATTCGATTACTGTTGTGTTCACGCAGCATTAGCTTTACGTGAAGACGGCTATGAAACAATTATGGTTAACTGTAACCCTGAAACTGTTTCAACTGACTACGACACATCAGATCGCTTATTCTTCGAGCCAATCACGCTTGAAGATGTATTAGAAATCGTACGCGTTGAAAAGCCAAAAGGTGTTATCGTTCAGTACGGTGGTCAAACACCACTGAAACTTGCTCGTGAACTTGAAGCGAATGGTGTGCCAGTTATTGGTACTTCACCAGATGCAATCGACCGTGCAGAAGACCGTGAGCGTTTCCAACAGCTTGTTGAGCGTCTAGATCTTCTTCAACCAGAGAATGCAACGGTTACTTCTTTAGAAGAAGCGATTGTTAAGTCTGCTGAAATCGGCTTCCCACTTGTTGTACGTCCTTCATATGTATTAGGTGGTCGCGCAATGGAAGTAGTTTATGATGAAGACGATTTACGTCGTTACATGACAGAAGCAGTATCAGCGTCAAATGAAGCGCCAGTACTACTTGACCACTTCTTAGATAACGCAATCGAAGTTGACGTTGATGCTATCTGTGACGGTGAGCAAGTAATCATCGGTGGTATCATGGAGCACATTGAGCAAGCAGGTGTTCACTCAGGTGACTCAGCGTGTTCATTACCAGCTCACTCACTAACTGCTGAAGTACAAGACGTAATGCGTAAGCAAGTGACTGATATGGCACTAGAGCTTGGCGTAGTAGGTCTGATGAATACTCAGTTTGCTGTGAAAGACGGTAAAGTTTACTTAATCGAAGTAAACCCACGTGCTGCGCGTACAGTACCGTTTGTTTCTAAAGCGACAGGTATCGCACTTGCTAAAGTAGCGGCACGTTGTATGGCGGGTCAGTCGCTAGCAAGCCAAGGTATTACAAAAGAAGTAATCCCTCCTTACTACAGCGTAAAAGAAGTGGTACTGCCATTTGCTAAGTTCCAAGGTGTTGACCCAATCCGTGGCCCAGAAATGCGCTCAACGGGTGAGGTAATGGGTGTTGGTGAAACTTTCGCCGAAGCATTCGCAAAAGCACAATTAGGTGCAAGCAACACTTTACCACGCGGTGGTCGCGCGTTACTATCGGTACGCAACAGTGACAAACCACGTATCGTTGAACTAGCTAAAACCATGACTGATCTTGGTTTCGAGCTAGATGCGACAGGTGGCACTGCAAAAGCACTTGAAGAAGCAGGCATTGCAGTTCGTCGCGTGAATAAAGTATACGAAGGTCGTCCTCATATTCTTGATAGAATTAAAAATGGTGAATACAGCTACATTGTAAACACTACTGAAGGCCGCCAAGCGATTGAAGATTCGAAGGTGTTACGTCGTGGTGCGTTACAGCATAAGACTAACTACACAACGACTCTGAACGCGGCATTTGCTAACTGTACTGCAAACCAAGCAGACGACCGTAGCAAGGTGACGTCAGTTCAGGAACTACATCAGCGAATGAACTAAGGAAATGTGCCAAGGGCGAGGCAATCGCCCTTGGGATTAAGTGAGAATAATATGCAATCAATTCCGATGACAGTTCGTGGTGCAGCATTACTGCGCGAAGAACTTAACGAATTAAAAACAGTTACCCGTCCAAAAATCGTTGCTGATATCGCTGAAGCACGTGAGCACGGTGATTTGAAAGAAAACGCTGAATACCATGCTGCTCGTGAGCAACAAGGTTTCTGCGAAGGCCGTATTCAAGAAATTGAAGCGAAGCTTTCAAATGTGCAAATCATTGATGTAACTAAAATGCCTAACACAGGTAAAGTTATTTTTGGCACAACGGTTACTATCGTTAATGTTGAAACCGATGCTGAAGTAAAATACCGAATCGTAGGCGATGACGAAGCAGATATCAAAAATAACCTGATTTCTGTTAACTCACCAATCGCGCGTGGTTTAATTGGTAAAGAGGTAGATGATGCCGTTATCATTAAAACACCAAACGGTGAAGTAGAGTACGAAATCATTGAAGTTGAGTATATTTAGTAGCTTAACCAAGCATTGAGAAAAACCGCAGTTCATACTGCGGTTTTTTTATGCCTGTTTACAGGCGTGAATTTATTCGGTACGTTGGCTACAAGACAGTCGTAATGAAGGAGTAATAATGGCGAAAATTCAGTATCCTAAACCGCTTGAGCAAGGTGATAAAATAGCCATATGTGCTTTTTCATCTGGTGTTGATAAAGCCTTTTATGGGCGCTTAGACATAGTACTTAATGGCTTAACAGCCAAAGGTTTTACTGTTATTGAAGGTGCCTGCTTACGTCAGTCACACAACAGTGCAAAGCAACGTGCTGATGAGCTAATGCAGTATTTAACTGATGATTCAATCGCAGCCATCATGCCGCCATGGGGGGGCGATCTCACCATGGAAATTTTACCTCTTCTGGATTTCAATGCGATAAGTAAAGCAAGGCCTAAGTGGTTGGTTGGCTTTTCTGATATCAGCACGTTTGCATGTGCATTAACAACTCGTTGTGGCTGGGCAACTTTGCACGCTGCAAATTTAATGCAAATTCACCCTGACGATCCCGATGTTTATTTAGCAAATATATTCAGTGCCATGTCGCTTGAAGAAAAACAGCAACTCCATCAAGTCGCGTCGCCATTTTATCAGCAAAAACCAATTGATTATAAAGCTAAGCCAGAGGCTCAATTTGACTATACTGCTCCTAGCCAATGGCGATGTATTAACTATAAAGATAAACGCCAAATTGAAGTGTCTGGGCGATTAATTGGCGGTTGTTTAGATACGTTAGGTCTGTTGCTACCCTCAAATTACTATGCATTGCATGAGTTTAAAAAACAGTATGCACCAGAGGGGTTAATTTTATACCTAGAAAATGCAGAGCTTAGTCCGATGGCCCTTGCACGTTGTTTGTTATCGTTAAAGTTGAATGATGTTTTTACTGATGTAAATGCTGTGGTATTTGGCCGCAGCCCTGCAATTAATAACGACTGCTACTTCGATGAATACCAAGCAATAGAACTTGCATTTAAAGGCAATTTGTTCCCAGTTATCGTTGATGCCGACATTGGCCACGTAGCCCCAAATTTAGCATTAATTAATGGTGCTGTTGCCACAATTACTGCAGATTTGTGTGAAGGTATGGCGAGTAATGTGGTTGTGAAGACTGACCTTAAATAACAATTATGCAGGCCAAGCCTGCATAATCTTTAGGCTTTAAACTACAGTAATTACCGCATCTTTATCTAAACGCGATTTTGGTAATGCAGCATTATAATCTTGCTCTGGCTCGTGATAACCAATAGCGAGTGCCACTTCACATACATAACCATCTAACTCATCAGCGAATAGCTCACCGAGTAAGTCTTTATCGACACCTTCCATCGGTGTTGAATCTAAATCTAAACGAGCCACTGTGTGCATGGTATTACCTAATGCAATGTAGGTTTGAGCTTTAGTCCAAGCGGCGTTATCACCTTGCTCATCTGTATTTAAATCAACAAAGGCGAAGGCACCAAAAGCCTGCTCTTTGTTTTCAGCTTTTGTACGGCCATTAGCAATATCGGCATCAATTACTTTTTCATAATCAGCACGTTTATAGCTTGGGTTATAAGCAAATAAAATGGTGTGTGATGCCGCTTTTGCATGAACTTGGTTAAATTGAAACTTATTTGCAAAACTATCATGCAGACGCTGTTTACCTTGCTCTGATTCAATTACCACAAATTTCCATGGTTGAGAATTAATAGACGATGGCGACAGGCGTAATGCTTCTAAAATTACAGCTAAGTCTGCTTGGCTAATTTGTTTTGAAGCGTCGTAACGTTTACTTGTATAACGGCGTTGTAAGTCTGAAATGATTGGGTGTGTCATGATTTGCTCCCGCATGTATAACATTTAGGTGCAGTTTACGCCTTGCATACTATACGATAAAGCGCATAATCGAATAAACATTATCAAAAATTTTTAGTTAATATGTTGGTTGAAGATCTCAAATTAATCCTCAAGGTTGCTGAGTTTCGTAGTATTACAACCGCAGCAGCCAAATTAGACATGCGAGCCGCTACCGCCAGCGCTGCTATTAAGCGTGTTGAAGCAGCGCTGGGTGCTGAGTTATTTGTTCGTACAACTCGTCATTTGCGGTTATCTGCGGCTGGGGAGCGCTTTTTACCTCTGTGTCAGCAAGCAGTGCTCATGCTAGACCAAGCCACACTTGCCTTAAAAGGTGAGCATGATGAAATTGATGGGGAGCTAAGAGTCGCATTATCTTCAGACTTAGGCCGCAACATCATTATCCCATGGTTAGATGAGTTACTTGATGAGTATCCAAAGCTGAGTATGCGCCCGCATATTAGCGATAGTAATGTCGACTTTTACCGAGACTCCGTTGATTTTGCACTTAGGTATGGCTCGCCATCCGACTCAAATTTATATGGCTTTAAAATTTGTAATGTTCCGCGGCTGTTATGTGCAACCCCAGAGTACATTGCCGAACATGGCGCGCCGACACATCCCGATGAATTAAATCAGCATCAAGGCCTATTTTATCAACTGCAAGATATCATCAATAATGTCTGGGAATTTACCGATGGAACCGAGCGTTTTAAGGTGAAAATGCAAGGCCGTAGAGCATCTAATGATGGCGATTTGGTAAGGCGTTGGTGTGTGGCTGGTAAAGGCCTAGCGGTTAAATCTTGCATTGATATCAGTGATGATTTACTAAGTGGGCGGGTAGTGCCCGTGATGCAAAATTATCCTCACTTATGTGCAGAGCTTTGGCTAATATGCCCAAGTCGACAATCTATTACACCCGCGGTTCGTCTAGTGCGTGATATATGCCGAGAAAAAACCAAGGCGATACTCAATCAACTGATTGAAAAAGGCATATTAGATAAGCGGGTACTCGATAACTAATTATTTTAGGTATAGAATAGCTTGGCTTATTCATCTTATTGATTAAGCAACATTCTCAGGGCGGGGTGAAATTCCCCACCGGCGGTATACTTTGAAATAAAGTGAGCCCGCGAGCGCTTTAACTTTGGTTGAAGGTCAGCAGATCTGGTGAGAGGCCAGAGCCGACGGTGATAGTCCGGATGAAAGAGAAAGATGATGTAGAAAATCTATAAAACAGTAATTGGCTGCCTGCGGGTGGTCTTTTTTGCTGTGCCTTTCAATGTCCTGAATCTTTTCATATTTAATTTAATAGGTATTAAAAATGATGATTCAGTCTTCTTTACTCAGCCAATTTGGCGAACCACTTGAACGCGTTGAACGTGCTATTGCTGCTTTGCAGCAGGGTGAAGGCGTGCTTGTAGTAGATGACGAAAACCGTGAAAACGAAGGTGATTTTGTGTACTCAGCACAGCACCTGACCACAGAGCAAATGGCCATGATGATCCGTGAAGGCAGCGGTATTGTGTGTCTTTGCATGGGCGATGAGCGTGTTAAACAGCTTGATTTACCACAAATGGTTGAGCATAACACCAGCCAGAACAAAACAGCTTATACAGTGACTATTGAAGCTAAAACGGGCGTGACAACTGGCGTTTCTGCGGCTGATCGTGTAACCACCATTAAAGCGGCAACAGCAGACAATGCAAAGCCTGAAGATTTATCTCGCCCAGGGCATGTGTTTGGACTGCGTGCACAAACGGGTGGTGTATTAGTCCGTCGTGGTCATACTGAGGCATCGGTTGATTTAATGCAGTTAGCGGGTTTAACACCGTTTGGTGTTATTTGCGAATTAACGAATCCAGATGGTTCAATGGCTCGCTTGCCTGAAGTTAGCAAGTTTGCCTGTGAGCACAATATGCCCGTTGTATCGATTGAAGATTTAGTTGCTTATATCCAAGCAACGCAAAAACAGGCTTGTTAAAAGCTTTATGCTTTGAGCTGTAAGTCAAAAAGTGAGGCCACTTTTGTGGCCTATATTTATTGTAATTTCTCAATCGCTTGTTTAGCACTTTCACTGTCAGGATTAAGTTTTAACGCACTTTTGTAACTTGCTAATGCTTTTTGTTTATCACCTTCTGCTAAATATGCTTCACCTAAACTGTCAAATGTATTTGCTGATTCTGGATAAGATTGATTATTGAGTTCAAACACCGTGATTGCGGCGCCTAGCTCACCCATTTGCATTAATTCATAGCCAAAGTAGTTTAGCGACCTTTCTCTAGGCGTATTACCCTCACTCACCATTTGCTGATAGGTATTCTTTAACCCTGCAATACCTTCACGTTTAAATACGTTATAAAGTTTACTATCTACATGCTCTGTCGCTTTTTCGTAGGGTTTGCCATAGTAGATTGCAAGTAAGCCATTAGTCATGGGTGTGAGTGGCGCACCACCGGTGTTATTTAAAATAATAACCAGTAATTTGTCTTCGATTATTCTACTTATAAATGCATTAAAACCATTGATGCCACCGCCATGTTGAATACGGGTTAGCGGTTTTCCGTAGGTGCTTTTATCAAGGTTTGTAACTTCCCAACCAAGCGCATAATTTCTTTGCTCAGAAACTTGATACATCTGTTTCTTATACTCTTTGTTCAATAACTTATCCGTGTAGAGAGCTTGATCCCATTTTAGTAAATCCCGTGCTGTTGAGTACATTGATCCTGCTGCATATGGGATAGACATATCTAAATAATCAGTATTGCTATAACCTCCTAGGCCATTGTCGTAACCCGATACGCGAAATTTAATGATTTTATTGTGAGAATCATAGCCTGTATCCTTCATATCGAGTGGATCTAAAATATTCTTCTGTAATACATCTTGATATTTTTGACCTGTTACCTTTTCGATTACCGCACCCAAAATAAAATAGCCAGAGTTGCTATAACGAAATTCAGTGCCAGGCTCGAACACTAGATCATCACTACATAGCAAGCGAATAAATTCATCAACACTGTATGGGTTTCGGCTGTACTCATCACGAAAAGATTTTGCCTGAGTATAATTTCCAAGACCAGAGGTGTGATTAAGTATTTGGCGAAGGGTAATTTTAGTGGCTATATCTTTTCTGTAATCAGGGAGGTATGTTGCAAGGTGATCATCGAGTTTAAGTTTTCCATCTTGTGCCAATTGCAGAATTAACATGGCGGTAAATTGTTTGGTAATTGAACCAATTCTAAATTTACTTTTATTACTATGTCTTATATCCCATTCAAAGTTGGCATAGCCAACGCTTTGTTCAAACAGTACTTTTCCATCCTTAGCAACTAATACATTACCATTAAACTGCTTAAAGTTATGAAAGCCACTAATAAAGTCAGCCATCTCTGCTTGCATGTTTTGGCTATGTGCGAGGCTTGAAATTGCCAGTAAATAAAAAACTACGAGCAACCTTAGCTTATTAAAGAGTATGTTCATTGCTGTCCTTGTTATTTGTTGGTTACATTAGTCGGTGTAAAACCTCATTGCGCATGGCTTGGTTGATAAGGCTTACCATTCTGGTGTGATCTAAATTACTGTAATGCACTATGGATACACTCTTATTTTGAAGTGCTTGCCAATAATCAGCAGGGCTTATAGGGTCTGCGTTACTAACATAGAGTGTGGTTCTATTAGCTGATTGTTTGTCGTTCAGTTGTGCGATTAAATCAAGCTGTGTTTCATCAATACCACTGTCGTGAATCACATTTTTTGCTGCGGTTTTAAAATCATCATCTTTGAAAAAGTAGCTTATGGTTGGGTGGTAATTTTTAGCTACGGACATTAATGCGGTGTCAAAATGCACCATTGGTGCAACCATAATTTGTTGATTTACATTAGGCATCTGCTTTGCAAGTTGCATAGCGGCAATACTGCCCATTGAATAACTTAAAATATCAATTTGTTGGTATTGGTTGGTATTTAAAAAATGCTTTAATACATCAAGACTATTTAGACCAAACTTGAATTCACTATACTGATTGCTCGCAGGCATAAGGATGACATCTTTGCCAGTAAAATGACTTAGCCAACGGGCTTGAAAACTATAAATCAAACTACTCACACCATAACCTGGGAATACTATAATCGCTGAATCGTTTTTCCGTTTGGCGCCATTTATAGAGGTCAAAGCTGTTTCAAATGTTTCTAATTCCTCTTTTGATTTAAGTTGAAAAGTTATGCCAAATTGTTCACCTTGCTCAAAATATTCTATTAAATCATTATGGGAAAATATTCTAACTGCTATACAGTTATGCGTAGTGTTACATGTTTTGTGAGGTATACCTTCGTAAACGGTATTTAACATTGGGTCGTCAGGGCCACCGTAAGATATTTCTTCTACAGGTTGAGTGATTTGATAAGCAATAAAACTCTGACAACCACTAAGGACTGAAATATAAAAAATGCAGAGGATAAAGCGCATAATTCCCTTTGTTGTTATTGTAGTATTTCCATTAATCACAACAACTTACCAATCAAGCAGTAATAATGCAATTGGATAATATTTATTCAAGGGTTATATGAAGCTTGCAATTACCACCTAGCGGTAAATCCACGGTTATCTATGTGAACAAATCCACCGTGGTGGGAGGCGGGTTTATAGCGGCCAATACCGCCATTATAGCGGCTCTGTTTTTGGAACTTTTCAAACACTTTATAAAGCACATCAACATCAGCAACCGTTAGTTTGCCATCGCCGTTTAAATCGTCCATTCGGCCATCACCATCTTCGTCTATATATAGGTCAAAGGCATCGCCGTATTGGTGTCGGCTGTGTTTGCCATTACCAATTGAGCGATTGTAATGGGGTGTTCTATAGCCGCTGATAAAGGCAAATTTACTGACTTTAATCCCTTCATTTTGTACAAACCTGAGCAGATCTTCGAGCATCATCAAGCCATCGTTGTTGACATAAAGATACTTTGGAAAGCCACTCAATTGCTTACAAATTACGTTTTTAACTTGCACATGAGGAGTCAGCTGGCGCGATAAGTCTTTCTCAAAAATTTCTATAAACCCGTTTGGCGCACTGTATTGTGTATAGCCTTTATAAGGGGCAGGGTAGAGGCCTATTTGATAATTATTCAATTGCTTATTGTTAGCATTGAATGGTTTTTTCACTATAACGAGTAAGCGTTTGCTCGTTTTGTTGTTACTCAGTACTAGGCTATAAAACCCTGCATTTTCTGGGGCATAAACGGCAATGCTATTTGGCCCTAATCGCTCAGTCTCAACATCTGATACTGCAGTTGGAGCAAAATCAGCCGTGTTATCAAGTGTTAGAACTTGTTTTGCATCAAGTACAAGGCTGTGCAGCGAATCAGTTAATTCAATAGCAGCAACAGAGCATGTAGTTAACGCTAAGCACACACTAAATATAATACGGCTGAAATACATAGTGACCTCTAAATTGTATTGTTTGCTAATGGTGTGGTGAGTGCTTTTAATAACGCGCCATCGCGATTATAAACGTCGGTATAAAATTGTAGGCCTTCGTCGTTACCCGCAACGGTCCAATACATTAAAAGTACGTCTAGCGGTTTTGATAAGCTGACTTTTTTAGTTTCTTTTGCAGCAATGGCGTCATCAATTTCACTACGGCTCCAATTATCCGAGGTTTCTAAGATTTTCTCAGCTAAGGTGAATGGATCATCAACTCTTACACAGCCGTGGCTAAATGCACGTTGGTCTTGCTGGAATAAACTTTTTGCAGGGGTATCGTGCAAATAGATTGAGTATTTATTTGGGAACATAAACTTGATTTGCCCTAATGAATTATTCTCTGAAGGCTGTTGTACAAACCAATACGGGAAGTTTTTTCGGCTAGCATTCGGCCAATCAATACTCTCGCTATCAACTGGGTTACGGCGACTATCAACTACTACAAAATCTTTCTCTTTTAAGTAGTTTGGGTTTTCTTTCATTTTTTTGATGATGCCACCTGAAATACTCCGCGGTACTGTCCACGTTGGATTCATCACGATATAGCTCATTTGCCCTTTAAATATTGGGGTTTTGGTGTAGTTTCTGCCTACAACTACATTGGTTTGCCATTTCAATTTGTTGTCTTCAAACAAATACAGCAAATAGCCTGCGATATTTACCACTAAGAAGCGCTCTGTTAGCGTGTTATCAACCCAACGAATGCGCTCTAGGTTTACTAAAATATCATTAACGTACTCACTGTAATCTTTGTTGAGTAGTTTTAAAGTGGCGTTACCAATTATACCGTCATCAGCAACTTGATGGGCATTTTGAAAACGTTTAACTGCTGCGACTAGCTCATCGTTATAATCAGTAGCATCACTGTTACTGCCGTCAAAATACTTTAGTCGTTTTAACTTTTGTCTTAAAAGCGGCACTGCTGGGTCTGATTGCCCGGGTTTTAATACTTTATTTTGCAGTGCGAAGTCAGGTAACTCGCCAGTGGCATCAAGCTCTCGATAAAACACAAGGGCGTCTTTTAAACGCTTATAATGAGGTAAAACAGGCTTGAGGTTTTCAAGTCCCTTATCAAGGCTTTTGGATTTTACATGTTTAAGTAATGAGGCCGCTGCAGCATCTGGGCTGACATCAAACTGTTCATAGTTCCATGTGGCTGCTAGTTGTTTAGGGTTTACTTTTCCGCGAATTAAGTGTTTTGCATAGGTCATGACGGCATCTGTCATTAGTACATCAAACTGGGCTTCGACGGCATCCGCTCCGCGTTTATCTATTTCGCTGGCCAGCGCCATTAATGTATCAAAGTGATAGTCGTTAGGAGATAGCCCTTCAAGTTCTGCTTGCGCAATTAAGTTGAGCGCTTGCTTGGCATATTTTACGTTGTCCCACACTCGTTCAAAACTATTTGCTTTATAAGTAGCAACGGTCATTTCTGGGGAGTGGATTTGTTGTCCTTCTATACTGTGAGACTCACCAATCAGAATAGGCTCAAGCTGTTGTTGTAAGTATTGGTTTTCGGCCAGCACAGGCATACAAATGGATAAACAACTAACCAAAGCTGTGTAGCGTAGAATTTTCATAGCTATGTCCTTATAACGTATTTAGTAATTTGATGAATTGTTTCTTTTTTGCTCATTTAAGCTTAGCAAAACAATACGATTTATAGGAACATCTTTTTAAATAAAAAACGCTTGGCAAATTTATTGCCAAGCGTTCGGTTGGGATTTTGAGAGGGGTTTAATTACTGGTTGTTTGTAATTTTGCTTCTGGCTCTGCTTTTTTACCTCTTAGCTTGCCAATTAAGCGTTTAAAGTCTTCTAAGGCGACGTACTGACAAGGGATTAAAATAAGCGTAATGACCGTTGCAAATAACACCCCGAATGCTAGAGATACAGCCATTGGGATAACGATTTTTGCTTGTAAGCTTGTTTCCATAATGATTGGTAATACACCAATAAAGGTCGTTATTGAGGTCAGTAATATCGCTCTAAAACGACGCGCACCGGCTTGCATTACAGCCTCTTTGATTGCTACACCTTCGGCGCGAGCTTTATTGACAAAGTCGACCATCACTAGCGAGTCGTTTACGACCACACCTGCAACCGCGATAATACCAAATACTGACAAGCTGCTCATTGTCATACCTAAAATCATATGACCGAACATTGCACCAATGACACCAAATGGAATAACCGACATGATGATAAATGGCTGTGAGTACGAACGTAGTGGAATAGCAAGTAACGCAAAGATAATCATCATTGATAAAGCAAAATCACGTACTTGTTCTGCCACACTGTCCATTTCTTCTTGAATACGACCTGCCACATTACTTTCTACACCAGGGTAGCTTTTCAGTAGGCTAGGTAAGTATTCGTCACGAATTTCTTTTGCAATGGCAAATGGTTCAGCTTGGTCTGTGTTAACCGCAGCCCAAACGTTTACAGTACGTTTAGCGTTTTCACGACGAATACGGTTTACACCATCTACAATGTTGACTTTAGCAACTTCAGCAAGCGGTACTTCAACACCCGTTGGTGTAATGATACGTGCATCTGTGATGTCACTTACTGCGTTTCGCGATTCACGAGGGTAGCGGATCATCACTTTAATCTCTTCACCGTCACGTAAAATACGTTGTGCTTCTAAACCGTAGTAGCTAAAGCTAACTTGTGATGCCACATCTGAAAGGGTTAACCCTAAGCTGTAAGCAAGCGGTTTAAGTTCAAGTTGAACCTCGTCAGTTGCAGATTGGAGCGAGTCATTTACATCACCTACGCCTTGCATGCTATTTAGCTTTTCTTTTAACTTTGCAGCCACTTCTTTGAGCTTATTGATATCTTTGCCTTCTAAGCGAAAGCTAACATCACCGTCATCACGGCCGCCATTCATGATACTGTCTTCAATATTCAGCGTTTTCACACCTGGCAGTGGTGGCATTTGTTCGCGCCACATTGCACTTAACTGGAAAGTATCAATAGGGCGTAAGTCCGGTTCGACCAAAATCGCCATAATGCGTGCACTTGTACGACCACGTAAACTAACCGATAAGTCGCGGATCATCGCTTGACCATATTGCTCTTCAAGTTGTTTATCGACATCTAAAATCAGCTTTTCAATGGTTTGCGCTGTCTCAAGGGTTGCTTGCTCAGAAGAAGATAAATTCATTTCGACTGAGATACGCGGGAAATCATGTGGAATTTTAGGATTCGCAACAAATTTCACTAAGCCACCAGCGAACATACCGCCACTAACAATAAGCACACAGATAAAGCCAACAATCACGGTGTAACGGTAATGAATACAGCGACCAATAAATGGTGTGTAGTAATTATCAACAAAGTTCTTGAGGCCTTTATCCATACCTAAACGTAAGCGATGTAATGGATTTTTAGGGTTCGCAGGTTTATTTTTCATGGCTGCTAAGTGAGCCGGTAAAATTAGTTTTGACTCAATTAATGAAAAAATTAAACATAGGATAATTACACCACCAATGGCTTTAGAAAACGCAGAGCCAGGTCCTGATGCCAATGTTTGTGGTAAGAATGCGGCAATTGTGGTTAACACCCCAAAGGTTGCAGGAATAGCAACGCGTTTTACGCCGCGCACTACGTTATCTAGGCTGTGACCGTGTTTTTCAATTTCAGCACTGGCAGACTCACCGACGACGATAGCATCATCAACGACTATCCCGAGCACCAGTATAAATGCGAATAAAGAAGCTAAGTTAACAGTGATATCAATAAAGCCCAGTGGCATCATTAAAAATGCACCTAGGAATGACACAGGTAAGCCCATCATTACCCAAAACGCTAAGCGTAGTGGTAAAAATAGCGCCAGTACCACCATCACTAAAATACCACCCCAAATCATGTTGTCGATCATCATGTTTAGACGACCTTCAAGGTAGTAAGTTAAATCAACAATCGGTGATAGCTTTACGCCTGCTGGTAACTGTGGTGCTTTATCTGCTAGATATTTTTTTAATACCGCAGCAACTTTAGTGATGTCTTGATCTTTCGAAGCATTTACTTCAAAAGTTAGTGAGTTTTTACCGTTGTACTTAGAGTATTGTAAGCCTTCTTCAAAGCCGTCATTAATTGTTGCTACATCACCTAAGAAAACTTGTGCACCATCTGGTAAGTGTAATAAAGGCAGATTTTCGAACTCTTTACCACGATACGCTTGATTTTCAACACGCATCGAAATGTAGCCATTTTCAGAGCGAATTTGACCTGCAGACATATTGGCAGAAAAGCTGCGAACGGCTGTGGCAATATCACGGAAAGTTAAACCATACTCACGTAGTTTATCTGGGCTGATTTCAATGCCAATTTCGTAGTTTAAGCCACTGTAAAAGTTGACCAAGTTAATTTGTGGTAAAGCTTGTAGCTCATCTTTTATATCGTTACCAAGTTCTTTGAGCTGGTAGTTACTCATATCGCCATACAGCGCGAGTATCATCACTTCTTGCTCAAACTTTTCACGGCGAACAATTGGGCGTTCCATCTCTGCAGGGAAGGTATTGATTGAATCAACCTGCATCTTGATTTCATCGAGTACTTCTTGTGGATCGTACTTTTCTTCGATTTCTATCCAAGCTTGTGAAAAACCACGGTTCGAATAGGTAATTAAACGTTTAATGCCTTCGAGACCTTCTAATGACTCTTCGACCTTAATGGTGATGCCTTCTTCTACCTCTTGCGGCGCAGCCCCCGGATAAACAGCTTGAATACTGATCCAGTTACTTTCAAATTGTGGGAACATTTGCTTACGCACCGACATTGCTGTCAATAAGCCTCCCACTAAAATGAAAATCATAAGTAAGTTTGCTGCTACTGGGTTGCGAGCAAACCAGGCAATAAGCCCTTTTTCTCTGTGCGTGGTCATGGCTTATTCCTCTTTTAACGCTAACTGCGTTGTTGGCACACTTAGTTTTGCGTCATCTAGCTTGACCGCCATGCCTTCAGTTGGGTATTCAAGTGCCGAGGTAATAAGTTGCTCACCATTAGCAAGGCCATTATCGGCGATCACCATGCCATTTTGTTCGCGAACGATGTTAAGTGTTTTAAAGGTAAGCGTTTCGCCATCTTGTAAAACAGCGACTTTTTTGTCTTTAACTAAATGGTGCGGAACAACAATCGCATTATCCAGCGCACGGCCTTCGATAGTGGCATTAATGTATGAGCCAAAACGTAATGGCTGCTTTTGTTCATAAGGCGTTGCTACTTGTGCTACTAAGTAATTCATGCGGCTACGTTGGTCTACAACTCCTTCGCTACGTACGATAGTTGCTTGCCAGGTTGTTTGTTTACCTGCAAATTCAGCATTAATTGATACGCTTGCACCAATTCCTTGGTTATTTAGGTATTGCAGATCTTTATCAGCAACAGGTAAACGAATTTCGGCCAGTGACGTTGAGCTCAGACTACCAAAGCTGTTACCAGGGTTTACTACACTGCCTAAACTAATTAGACGCTCGTCAATAATCGCGTCGTATGGTGCTTTAATATATGTACGTTCAAGATTACGTTTAGCTCGTTTTACACTCGCTTGCGCTGCACGGTAACTTGCAAGTTTTTCAGCAAGTTGTGGTTTACGTAAATAAAGCTCAGATGGAATAACTTGGTTTGAGTCACCTTTGATGCGGTCCCACTCAGCTTGCGCAACTGACACCTGTGCACGTTCAATCTCGAGTGCAGAGCTTGCTTGTGCCAAACCGGCTTCAGCTTCAATGAGTGCCGCTTCGTAATCATTTGGGTCAATACGTGCTAGAATGTCGCCTTGCTTAACAAATCCACCTTGTACAAATTGATCTGATAACGACACAACCTGACCACTCACTTGCGCAACAAGTTCAGTTTGGTTTTTAGGTTTAACAATACCGTATGATTTTACATCAAGGGTAATGGCGTCAAAGCTTAACGGTTTAATTGATACAAGCGGGCGCAGATCTTGTTCTGGTTTTTCGACTGGCGGTTGCTTCATAGAGGCAAATGCGAATGCCATTCCAAGTCCGCCGACTAATACGGCGATAGGGAGAATGATTTGTTTTTTACTAGCCACGGGATAGTCCCTCACGGTTGACGGTAATTAAAAATAAATTTGATAGGCTAAGCATACGCAATAAAGTGTTTACAAGGCGTTTGAAGATGTAACAAACCATTACACATATTACAAAGGCGCTACAAAGGTTCTATAAGAGGTACTCAATGACAGATAAAATGGCATGTAGATTAGGCTGTGGCGCCTGTTGTATTGCACCCAGTATTAGCTCACCGATCCCAGGAATGCCCAACGGCAAAGCAGCGGGAGAGCGCTGTATTCAACTTGATGATAATAACCTATGTAAATTATTTGGTGATGAATCAAGGCCTAAGGTGTGTAGTGACTTTTCTGCCACGATTGATGTGTGTGGCACCACTAACGAACAAGCACTGTATTTAATTACTGAACTTGAGCAGATGACTTAAAAAGATTAAACCATTAACACTTTTTAACGGTTGCTGGGATCAGTTGTGTTTTATAGCTTAAGTTTTCTTTATGGCGTTTAATATAATTTTGGTTATGGTTTGATAGATATCTCGGAAAGTAACGTGACACAACAATGCCAGTCAAGTGACTGGCATTATTGTTTTACTTACCACGTATAGGTAGCGCTAAGCGTATATTGTTCGCCGCGGCCTGGGGTACCCGGTACTTCTTCGAAAGATTCATCCCAAATGTTGTCAGCTGCAAAGGTAACAAACACATTATCAAGCTGAGCAGGGGTGAATTTTAGCGTTAACTGCGTGAAGAAGGCTTCATCATCAGAGTTACGTAAGCGGTTACTATGTTGCTTACGCCATTCGTTATCGATACGCAGCTCAAGCACATCCATTGGTTGCCATATTGCACCCAGTGTTACACGGTGATCAGGGTAGTTAAGCGCATAAAAGCTCGCATCAATATCTGCCGTGCCATAGTCTTCTGATTTTTCTAAATAGGTATAGCTGGCAATTAACTCAGTGCTTTCGAACGTTTTATTCGCTAAAAACTCAACGCCTAAGGTGTCTATATCAACCGGGTTTGCAAAACGTGCAGAGGTTGCATCAAAGCGATATGTCCAATCCGTAAGGTTTTTATCTTTACGGTAGAAAATAGCTGAATCTAAACGCCATGAAGACTGTTCAATCAGTAAACCTAATTCAAGGTTATCGGTGGTTTCGCGCTCAAGGCTGTAGTTACTTCTGAATAATCCGCCCGTTTCACTGCCGCCGATGGCGGTATAACCGGGAACTTGTGATGCTTCTGCGTATGACGCATACCAAGTATGTTCACTGCCATTTTGATTAGCTACTTTAAGGCTGGCATCGGCAATAAATGAGGTATCTGAGCTATCACGGTCCGTATCATCAAATGCAGCACCAACACGTAAAGTAAGCTCTTTGTTCGCTGTAAGAGCTGTCTTGTACTCAGGCAAGATACTTAGCTTGGTGTAATTGCGTGATGTAAAGTTGTTTTCAAGAGACGTTGATTCAATTTCATCAGCAATAAATTGGCCAGCATAATTAATTGCATAGTGGTCATTTAAACGGTGGCGTCCAGAGAGTGCCAATGACTTAACCGTGGTTTCGTGAAACGCTTCAAAAATAGCTGGGTTTTCACGAGACAAAACGTAATGGTCGTTATGTTTACGATAATAACCAGTCACTTCAAGGCTATTGCTCTTACCATACATTTGCTTGTGATTGAGCATGAAAAGCTTGGTTTCAAGATCTTCTGTTTCGTTAAAGTTAAATGGCGTATAAAGGTTTGGCCAACCAAAAAACTTCTCTTGGCGTCCGAACATTAAATCAGTTTGTGAGGTAGAGCTTGCGAGTTGAATACGCGCTGAGGCACGTTCGAAGTCGTGGTCGCCATTATCAATTGAGCCATCACTTTTTGAGTGAGAGTATTCCCCTTCAAAACCTAATCGCCAATCAGGTTTGCTATCAAGCTTTTGGCTATGGGCAGCATGAATGCTTTGTAAATTAAAGCCATTCGTACCTGTGCCAAGAGAAACGCTGCCAGTACTTGTGATAGGGCGCCAGCCAAATGAAACCGTACCAACCGAGCTATTCATACCATAAAGGGCATTATCAGCACCTGTAAGCACTGAAGGGCCTGTTAGCATCTGCGGCGCAATTGGAATTTCAGCAAAGTAGTGACCAGATTGAGGGTCAAATAATGTACTGCTACCAACACGAAAGCCAGTATTTTCGAAAATACCACCACGAATGGTTACATCAGCTTGTGCTTCAGCCATATTGCGCGATTGCAAATCGACACGCGGGTCATATTCTAAGTTTGATACTGGCGCATCAAAAGTACCTACAGGTTCTTTATTTGCGGTTGCTGAAACTTCAACGGTGATTTGTTCAATATTGTTGGTGTCTTCTGCTAGCACTGAGCAAGTGACGAATAATGCGGGAAGTGTAAGCTGTACTGCGCGTACCATCTAAAACTCTCTTGATTTTGTTTAATCTGGGGTAGTGGGCTAGTTAGGCGCACTGAAAATTGCGGGTATTGTATCTGAATCACTGAGTTATACCACTCCAACCAGATTTCAGCAGGCAATAAAAAACCGCGCTAATTGCGCGGTCTTTTAACTAAAACAGTGTTTAGTTTTGATTAATTGATTGCGGTGGGAAGTTACTTAGAATGTTAGCAACAGTCTCTTTGATAACTTCAGTGCGCTTTTCAGGTGATTGGTTCTTTTGCAAACGACCTTCTTTAGCACCACGCCAAACTAATTGGTTAGAAGCACGGTCTACCACGTCTAGAATTAACGTACCCACTTCATATTCGCGAGTGGTTGTTTGCGTGTTATAACCCATACCCCAGTAATTCCAGCGTGCGCCGTAACCTACGTTGAAGGTATCTACATCAATTTTAGTATCAACAGAGGCATGATAGTTAATCAGTACATCTGCTTGTGCTAAATCAACTAGCTTCATACCGCTTTTTTCAAGTTCAGCATTTACAGCGTCACGAACACGTTTTTCCATTAAAGGGCTAATTTGGTAGTTCGCTACGTTTTTAGTCAAGCTGGCATTAGGTACCCAAGAGAAGGTTTTATAATTACTAAAATCTGCTGATTTGTCGTAATCCCAATCAGGCGTTTTAGCACAAGCCGCTAAAAATAATACAGCCGTTGCGATTAATAAGTTCTTCATATTGTTTGCTCCTTGGCAAAATTTCCACTACTTGATTGATAACATAACACAAATAATACTCAACTGAATGATTATTTAAAAACTATGGCACATTTACAAAAAAGTACTGTAATAGTTTGTAAACATAGTCATCCTTGACTGAATCAATGATTAATTTTTGTAATTAAACAGTGTGTTCCACATCTATCCAGTCTTTTTCATCCACCCAGTTTTGTGCACCATCTTTAACAGTACGAATAGGGACGATGTAATCACAGCTAACTTGTGGTTTAACTGAGGCAAAAATCGGCACAAAGCCAAAGCTAAGAGCGGTTTCGATAATTGCTTTTTGGTTTTGTGGGTCGATATCGGCAGCTTCATCGATATAAATCGGAATACGATACAAGTTTTGTTCTTGGTCGCTTAATAAGTAACGAATAAACAGCATGCCGCAAAGTAACTTAATGGTAATACGCGTACCGTTAGAACCAGCTGAGTCAATTTTTTCGAAGTGCTCAGTTTCACCAGCACGGTTTACTACTTCAAAACGAATATCAAATAAGTCGGTCAGTGTTAAACCGGCTTTTTCTGAGGCAAGCTTAATCAAATGATCTTTCGCTTCGTTTACCGCAGATTCGCTATAAGGCTCTTGGCTTAATAGGTCTAGGGTATCGCCTTGCTCAAACTGATTTGAGGTACTAATAATGGTATCAATGCTATCAACCAACATCTTGCGCGGAATAACATTAATTTTGAATGCTTGAAGGTTAGAGATACGGTGCTGACTAATGCCTTTATTAAAGCTGTTCATTTCGCGGCGTAGGCGGTCTAAGTCTTCACGCAAGCCCTTAATAGTGGCGGCTACTTCGGTTAACGCAACTCGGCCTTGACGTTCAACCGCATCGCGCTCGTTATCGATGTTATGAAACGCGCTGATGAGCTTTTCGTATTTAGTAAACTCATCGTTTTCGTTATCAAATTTAGTAATACCCGCATTGTAAATATGCATGTAGGTGTTACGTACGTTGATATCAAAGTTACGTAGCTCTTGGCAGTCTTTGTTAAAGTGATGAATGAGGTCACTTAAGTTATCAAAATCAATATTGATTTCAATCATGTATGGAGTGACTTTGCCTGAGTAAAAATCAAGGGTGTGATCGATACGTTCAGATTTAACTTGACGCAAACGGTCAGCTTGGCGGGCAAGCAGATCTTTTTTCGACTTGATAATTGAGCGACGATCGCTGATTGAGCCACTATTTTTTTGAATGTCTTGCAGATAGTCGTCAACTTGTTCGCGTTCTGCATTTAACTGCTCTTTTAGCAGAGTTTGTGCATCGACAGATTGCTGCATCACTTCAAATTGTTCAAAGCGTTTTAATGCTTCTTCTGAAGCCATTAGCTCATCATATAAGGCATCTTTTTCTTTTTGCTTTTCGGCCACATTAGCAGCGACTTCGCGCTGTTGTTTAAACTCTTTCAGTGAGTTTTCAAGAGCAGCGAGTTGCGCGGTTAATTGCTCTTTATTTTCGCCCGTTTGCATTTGCACTGGGCTTAGCTTTTTAAGTTTAATAGTTGCGCCAGGAAGAGTCAGTACACCGCCTTTCACGTTAGCTGATAACTGCTCTAAAAACTCACCAAAAGCATCTTCGTCTGTTATATCAACATCACCATTGCTGGTGGTGGCAAACGATAAGATATCTGGGTTTAAAATACGCGAAATTTCTTCAACTTCTTTTAAAGACAAATCTTCACGCATACGAGTGAACAAATTAAACTCGAGGTTCTTTAACTGCAGTTTTAAGCTCTTAATTTGCTTTTGTGTTTCGCTGATACGGTAATCTAGTGTGTGTAAGCTTTGACCTTGAGCACTGCTTAATGAATGCGATAACGATTCATAATCTTGTTTAAGCTGAGTAAGGCTTACTTTTAAAGTGGCTTTGTTAACTAGTTCAAACTCAGATTTAAGCGCTCGATAGTCTAAAAACCACTGTTCAATTTGAGTTTGTTTACGTTCAATATCACGGGATTGCTGAATATACAGCTGCTGCTTTTGGTCGAACTCGTGCTTTTCGTGTTCGATATCCTCAAGTGCAATATTTAGCTCAGCGAGTTGCTCTTGTTGATAGGTTTCAAAGTCAATCAGTGCTTGGTCAATTTTTGGCGCATAGGCAGCAAGTTTGCCTTTTAAAACCGTTTGGTTTTCAAGCATAGATTCAAGGGCTGCGATAGGCTCTTGCATTGACTCAAGGGCTTTTAATTCACGTTTAGCGCGATTCACTTTATCGAATGAACGTCGCCACACTTCATAAAAGTCGACCCGTGAGTTTGACATATGACGCTCAAATACACGTAGCATAAAGCGTTTAACATCACTGGCACCTAACTTATGCAAGTTAAGAATACGGCGGAAAATTTCTTTGTAAATCGCGGAGTCTTGCACGTTATTGAGGGGGATCATCTTTAAGTTGATATCGCCATCAAACGGTGTTGCGCCGCCAGTGAGTAGGGCGTTTAGCTCCTGCGCTTTTAATTCAATTGGATTAAAACCTTGCTCTTTTAAGTGATTAAAAAGCTTGGTGAATTTTACAATGGTTTTGCCTTGAGTGTAGTGATCAAGGTTCAACTTACCTTGGTAGCAAAAAAACTGATGCGCGTAACCGGCAATTTTACCAAGGCCGGCAACACCAATCACCACAGGGCCATTAGGCAGGTCAGCTTCGAGTAAAATATAGGATTGATCTGACGAAAAGTAGAATTTTCGGGTTTCGTCTAAATCGTGGCCATCCCATTCTGTTAAGCGCAAATCATTAATCAGTGGAAATTGCAGGGCATTAATTACCGAGCTTTTACCGGTATTATTCGGTGCACAAATAGAGCTACTTTTATCCAGTGGGATCACGCATTTTGCATAGCCTGCGGTATTTAAAAGCGCAAGTTTGCTGAGTCCGTATAGGCTTTGGCTTTGCATTAGTCGTCATCTCCTAGGTAGGTTTCTTCGTTTACTTCCATTAATGCATCGATATAACGATAAATAGGTGCTTGCAGCATAAAGCCGTTTTCTACTTCGCGAGCAAGACCTAAACGTACCATACGTAGATAAACGTCTTTACGTAAATCTGAGCCTGAGAAGATTTCTAATTGATCAAACAGGTGCTTGTTGATTTGCACTAAGGTTTGCATCAGTTCAAGGTCGTTTACTTCGTCAAACAAAGCACGCATTGGATCTTTACCGGTATTGGCATAGTGCTCAATTAAGATGTAGATAGTCAGTGCGATGGCACGCGAAATTTTCCCCATGTTTGGGGTGCTTTCGTCGCTGCCAAAATAGTAAAAGCCACGGCTATCATGTTGTAGGTCATGGCCAAGGGCGTTAAATAACGCGCGATAAGCATCAATGTGTTGGTCAAGCTCTTGCCACATCAGCGTGTCTTGTTCGCTAATGTGGTAGCCTGATGTGAGCTTTTTATTAATAGCTTGCAGATGCGTTAAATCATCTAAATTAATATCTGTCATGGTTATTGCTCTGTTGCTTTTTTATCGTCAGCAATCGATGAGTTAAATGGGTAAAGAGAGAAGTGTTGCTGGGCAATTTTTATTTTTACTTTCTCTTGGCTTTGGCTGATTTCAAGCTCGCCATCGCTAATCAATTTTTGATACAAGAACAGCATTTCGTCAGCTTCTAAGTCTGGGTAGCTTTCATCTAAGAAACTAAGCAGCGGCTGAGCTTTTTTGCTGGCTTTTTTAAAGCGTTTTCTAAATTGTGTTTTAACGTCGTTGTAATCAGGAATATGCGGGCTTTGATAGGCGGGCACATCATCATGTTCAGGAAGCTGATATTCATCGTGCTCAAAGTCAACTAAGCCTGCCATATAAGCCACGATATGACGTTGCTGACCAAGTGAAAAACGTTGTGCGTCTGAGACAAAGTTAGGCTGTACTGCACTTAACATGTTATCGACGCCATTTTTACGCACTAAACCAAGCACTTTAGCCGCTTGGCGAGTAATTAGGTTGTTGCGACGTAACTCTTCACGTAGCGGCATCAGCATATCGGCGCTTTTACGTAAGCTTTCACGGCCAACTAAATGCATTTCTAAAATACGGGTACGTAATTGTTCAAGCATGCGCTTGTCTTGATATGACTTACCAAGGCGGTCAATTTGCTCTATTTGCGCGCTAATTTGTGCTTCGATGGTATTAAAGCAAGCGTGGAAGTCACCTCGAATATCCACCATTTCAAGCATAGGCTCGATGTATTCATCGAACGCTTCAATTACAGCCTGATAGCGTTTTTGCAGTGATTGCACCGCGTTATCAGCTTTCGCTTGCTCAACAATATTTAAAATTGCGTTTTCATTGTGGGCAAATAATTTCATTATTTTGCGTACCCGATCATCCATAATACGGCTGAAGCGGCGAAGCTCGTCGTAATCTTCAATTTCACCGGCTTTAGCAAGGCGATTACCAAGGCGAGCTAAATCATCAACAAGCACACTAATTTCTTGGGCAAGACCTAAGTGTTCTTCTTGTAGCAAGAAAGTCGCAAAATCGGCGATCGCGCGGTTGATTTCTAACTGCGATGATTTTGCCAGTGGAATGATAATATCTTGATTCAATAAACGATTTGTCTCTTTATAAATGCGTTCATTTGACCATGAAGGTTGTTTTTGTTTTATCGCATTTTGTACGTCTTTCAAGCTGAAATCAGCCATCTTAAAACGTTTAAATAGCAGTTCTAACACCCCCCAATGTTCAGTAAGGGTATTTAATAACTTTTTAGCTGGGATCATAAGGCTCCAGTAAATTCAGACTTTGGTGTTAGCGATTAGTATTAAATTATGTAATTGAGAATAGTTTTATGCTTTCTATGCTGCTAGAATCCGCGCCGAAACACTCGACTTACAATTTTTACATTATTATAAAGGTTGTTCAAACACCATGGTAACCCCACTTATCCTAACCCTGATAGCGGTGGCATTTTTGCTTATCGTTATAGAGGATATTATCCATGTAAACAAGGCCAAAACGACGCTTTTTTTTGGCACTTTATGCTGGATTATCTTATTTATCTCTCCAATTCATGGGCAAAGCCCAGAAACAATACAACATCAACTGGATCACAACATATTAGAAATCGCGACTTTGTGGCTGTTCTTAATGGCTGCGATGACCTTTGTAGCGTATTTAAACTCTAAAGGTTTTATCCAGAATATTGTTCATAAAATTATGCCAAATCAAATCAGTGAACGAAAGCTGATGTTTCTGATTGGTGGGTTTGCGTTTCTATTTTCATCAATATCAGACAACATAACTGCAACTTTAATCTCGCTTGCGGTGGTGATGTCACTTAAGTTAGATCCTAAAAAATTAATAAAATATGCGACCTTAATTGTATTTAGTGTTAATTCGGGTGGGGTGTCGTTGATCACGGGTGATGTTACAACCCTGATGATTTTCTTAGACGAAAAAGTCACGATTGCTAATCTACTATTATTAATTGCCCCTGCACTGACAAGTGTTGCACTGCTCGCGGCGATGTTGTCGGTGGGTATGTCGGGTAATGTTGTGTTTGAAAAACAAGCAGCCCGTCGTATCGAAAAGACAGATATTACCATTGCGGTTATCTTCTTCTCGACGATTATTGCTACGTTAACTTTGAGTGTGCTTTATAGTGTGCCGCCGTTATTAACTTTTTTATTTGGTTTATCTCTGATGTTTTTGGTTGCGCAATTCTTAATGCGCAAAAAAGACGTTAACAAAAAAATCATCGATTATATTCGTGAAATTGAATACGACACCTTATTGTTCTTCGTTGGTGTGTTATTGCTGGTTGGCGCATTAAAAGAAGTTGGTATGCTTGCTAAATTTACTCACTTATATGAGTTGATGGCACCGGAATATGCCAACTACTTGATGGGGCTATTATCAGCGGCGGTAGATAACGTACCTCTAACTGCAGCACTTTTAAAAGCTGATATTGTGATGAGTCCTCAGCAATGGCTGTCGTTTACTTACGCAACTGGGGTAGGTGGCTCAATGCTTATTATCGGCTCTGCGGCAGGTATTATTGCCATGAGTAAGGTTAAGGCACTGACCTTTATGAGCTATCTTAAAATGTCGGTTTATTTATTAATTGCTTATACCGTTGGTTATTACGGTTCGCACTTAGCGGGCAGTTTAATTTCATAAAACAACTTGACAGCTAGACGTCTAAACGTTAACTTTCGAAGCCTGCTTTTAACAGCAGGCTTTGTTATTTTAACCAGGTGTTAACTTAACATTCAGAAGAGGTGCGATACTTAGGTAATTAATGTGAGGTGACGAACGCCGATGACCATTAATGAGGGAAGTACTCGCCGAGAAAATTAACCGGACGTCACGGTTATTTTTCGGTTTATGGGGCTGAATCCTCAAAACTGTCACCAAACTAGGTGGAGAGCTTCTGGCATGGACTACTCTTTATTTTCAAAGCACCCCCTTGCCGAGTTCTTCTTGAATTACTGTGGATAGTTTTCCACAAAAGGAGACGACATGAATACCCAATTAGCCGCCAACACAAAATCAGATTACGTTGTTGCAAAATTTGGTGGCACCAGTGTAGCTAACTTTGATGCTATGAGCCGCTGTGCAGAAATTATTTGTGCTGATAATCAAGTACGTATTGTTGCTGTGAGTGCCAGTGCAGGCGTGACCAATCATTTAGTTGCATTGTGTAAAGCTGATTTGAGTGCGGCTGAACGTGATGAGCATATTACTGGCGTTGTCGCCATTCAAGAAGCAATCTTGGCAGAGCTGTCACTGGATGCTGATTTAGCACATGGCTTTAATGAAACGCTTAAGGCTTTTCAAAAGCTAGCATCAGACGGGGCTAAGTCAGTAGCAGATCAAGATGAACTACTGAGCTTTGGCGAGCGTTTGTCATCGTATTTATTTACTCAAGTATTACGTGGGCAAGGTCTTGATGCGGTTCGTTTTGATGTACGTAAAGTGCTAAAAACAGATAGCCAATTTGCTAAAGCTACCCCAAATGTTGCAGCAACCGCTGCGGCTGCTAAAGAGCATTTAGTGCCATTACTTGATGACCATGTTGTGGTAACTCAAGGTTTTATTGGAAGCAATGAGCACAATCAAACGACCACTTTAGGGCGTGGTGGTTCAGATTACAGTGCTGCATTACTCGCTGAAGCAATTAACGCAAAAAGCGTGCATATTTGGACCGATGTTGTGGGTATTTTCAGTACTGATCCGCGTTTATGCGCTAAAGCAAGCCCAATTGCACGCTTAAGCTTTGATGAAGCGGCAGAAATGGCAACGTTTGGTGCAAAAGTACTGCACCCGGCAACCATTTTACCTGCAAGCCGTAGCCATATTAGTGTGTTTGTTGGTTCAAGCCGTGAACCGCAGTTAGGTGGTACATGGATTGAAAAAGAAAAATCTCAGCAACCAGGTATTCGTGCCGTAACACAGCGTAAAAACCAAATTCTGTTAACGGTTAAAAGCCCTGAAATGCTCCTAGCGAGTGGTTTCTTAGCGCGTGTTTTCACCATTTTAAGTGAGTTTAATATTTCGGTTGATTTGGTTACTACCTCCGAGATCAGTGTTGCAATCACTTTAGATAACGCACCAAATGCATCACGCCCTGAGCTTGATCAAGCTTGTTTAGATAAGCTTTCTGAGTTTTGTCATGTGTCGGTTGAGAATAACTTAACGCTGGTGGCTTTAATTGGTTCTGAAATTCAATTACGTCAGCAAGAAATGAACTTAATGCAGGTATTGAGTGATTTTAATATTCGTTTAATTTGCCACGGTGCAAGTAAACATAACCTGTGCTTCTTAGTTGAGCAAAGTGAGTCAGATGAAGTCGTGCAGGCTATTCACAGCCGACTATTAGAAAGCCAAGTCGCGGCGTAAGTCGTTAAAATTAATAAAAGAGCACTGCCAGTCAGTGCTTTTTTGTGCCACAACACTTATATCAAAGCCTTCAACAGAGTTACTACTCGCGCTGAAATTATGTTTGCTCAATTCTTCAAATACATTAGGAGCAAGTAGTTTCGCAATTGGCTGAGCACTTGCTTTGGCAAGCGACTCTTTTAATGTCCAAATTCTAAAAAAGCACTGTGCCTGTTCATCGGGAGCGTCAAAACGGCTAATTAAGTCAACTTCATCTTGATGATAAAAATGCTTTGCGAGTTTGATAAAAGGGCGAGGCTTACTGCTTTGTTCAATATCAAAACCAAATCGCTGCTGTTCGGGGTTAAGGGCTGCGCCAATTAAACCATTTGAATGTGATAAACAGGCCCACACAGGTTCTCTGCGTTTTGTATGTAATTTGAGCTTACTGTCTTTGTCATTAAACTGGCTTGATATTTCATTGAGAGCTAAATCATCACTAGGGTAAGCATGTTGATACAAATACTTTAACGTTAGGCGAGTCGCTAAGTACTCTTGCTTAGCGCTAGGAACTTTGCGTTTTTCAAGCACGCTTAATTCAAACTCACTGAGTAATTTATCAAGGGGTAATCTTTCAACATCAATATGTGTTGCATCCATCAGCATAATTTTTTTGACCGTTATTTGGCTTTGTTGCTCGATGATAAGAGTATTCGAAAAGTAGTCACAGCTCATGGTTTAACGCTTACACGAAGGCTCGTATTTAGTTTTGTTTATTTTTACAGCAGATGCACATTTATAGGCATGAACAAACGCAAATAGTTTACGCAGTTGACTGTAATTATGGTTTAATGATGAAAAATAATAACAGATTTGTAGATGTATGGCACAAGTTCGTGACGGCTTTCAAAGTCGATTAGGTTTCGTTTTAGCAGCTTCTGGTGCGGCGGTAGGTTTAGGTAATATTTGGGGCTTTCCAACACAAGCGGCAAACCATGGCGGCGGTGCATTTTTACTTGTTTACTTCATTGTTATCTTCTTATTGGCGCTTCCGGCTCTTTATACTGAGCTGTATTTAGGCCACCAAGCGCAAGCGAATCCAGTAAAAGCATTATCTAACGCATGGCAAGACACAGCGCCTAAAGTGGGGGCAGCAGCTGGTTATATTGGCCTGTTTGGTGCGGTTGTAATGCTGAGCTTTTATTCGATAGTTGCCGGGTGGATGCTCGCTTATGCGCTCGAGCCAGTCGCAAGCTTCTTTGGTTTTACTGAGTTAAGTAACTTTTTACACAGTGACTCTATGGCACGTAATTTTGTGTTTACGCCACTGATGCTTATTCTTACAGCGAGTATTATTTTAAAAGGCGTTAAATCAGGTATCGAAACTTGGTCACGCCGCTTAATGCCATTATTGCTAGTGTTATTAGTGGCGTTAATTGCTTATATCGCCACCTTAGATGGTGCTATGGATGGCTTTGCAGCCTATTTAGTGCCAGATTTTAGTCAAATTCTTGATGCAAACTTAATTATTGCGGCAATGGGACAAGCGTTCTTTTCGCTGTCGTTAGGTGTAGGTTGTATGATGGTTTACGGCTCTTATTTAAAGCCAGATGCCAACCTGCCTAAATTAACCGGCACTGTGGCACTGCTTGATACCGGTGTAGCCTTTTTAGCGGGTTTATTGATTATTCCGGCTATTTTTGTTGCCCAACATAACGGTGTAGAGGTATTTAGCGGCGGTAAATTGGTTGGTGAAGGGCAGTTAATTTTTGCGATTTTACCTGAACTGTTTAGCACTATGGGCCAAGTGGGTTTACTCGTTGGCTTATTATTCTTTGTTTTAATGTCGATTGCCTCAGTGACATCAACCATCTCATCGACCGAAATTCCAGTAGCATTTTTAGTTGAGAACCACAGTGTAGAGCGTAAAAAAGCAACCTTATTTGTAACGTTAATCGTTTTTATTGCCTCATCACTGATTATCTTAAACTTTGACTGGTTATTTGGTTTAGTCATTATGGTGCTTACACAGTACCAATTACCTTTAATGGGACTGTTCTATTTCATTACTGTTGGCTGGTTATGGCAGCGTGGTAATAAATTGCATCAAGTATCGAGCGGTCCTCATTATTGGTTTGCCCAGTATATTCGCTTTGTATGCCCGTTATTAATGACGGCGGTATTTGTCAATGTGGCGTTGTTGAAATAGAGATTTGAGTTGCGAGTTACAAGTTTCTAGTTTCAAGGTGAAAGAAAAAAGTAAAAGGCGTGGGGTTTAAACCTCACGCCTTTTTTTAATTTAAGGTGCGTTTGCTTTAAATAACTTCGTTAGTTAGTGGTAAGTCTTGGCTTATTTCATTAGCACTTTGTAATGTGGTGCAGGCTATTTCGCTAAGTGCTTCTTGGGTGAAGAAGCCTTGGTGGCCTGTCACTAACACATTTGGAAAGCTAATAAGGCGTGAAAAAATATCGTCTTGCATGATTTCTTCACGATGATCTTTAAAGAATAACTCTGACTCTTGCTCATACACATCAAGCCCTAGGTGTCCGAGCTTTTTAGACTTAAGCGCCTGAATACATGCTTGGCTATCAAGAAGTGCACCACGAGAGGTGTTAATCAGCATGACACCATCTTTCATTTTCTCAAATGCGCTAGCATCAATTAAATGATGAGTATGCTCGTTGAGCGGGCAGTGCAATGAGATGACATCACTTTGTGTGAGTAAAGTGTCTAAATCGCACAGGGTATAAGGGCCTTCACCAGCCATTGGGTCGCAAACGAGTACCTTAGCTCCAAAGCCATTTAATATATTTACCAGCGCTAAACCGATTTTGCCGCAGCCTATAATCCCAATAGTTTTTTTAAACAGATTAAAACCAAGTAAACCGTTTAAATCAAAGTTACCTTCACGTACGCGGTTAAAGGCTTTATGGGTTTTTCGATTGAGCGTTAGCATAAGGGCAATACAATGCTCTGCTACTGCTTCTGGGCTATATGCAGGGACGCGGCAAACCTTGATGTTATGCTCTTTGGCAGCATCAAGGTCTACATTATTGAAGCCTGCACAGCGCAATAAGATTGCTTTAATGCCAACAGCCGCCATATCTGCAATGACGTGTTTATCGACCGTATCGTTTACAAACACGCACACTGCATCGAAACCTTGGCAGAGGGGCGTGGTATTGCTGTTTAAGGATTGCTCAAAATAACTGAGCGAAACAGACTCAGCGTATTCAGTTAGATTCCTTTCAAAAAACGGTTGCTCATACTTTTGCGCACTGAATAAGGCCAGTTTCATCATTTAAATTACTCTCTATCACCATTTTGAGGGTTTCGGGTTTGGTGCGCGGGGCATATCGCGCAACGAGTTGACCCTCTGAGTTTATAAGAAATTTGGTGAAATTCCATTTAATTGCGCGGTTTTGTGCAATTCCACGGGTATGACACTTTAAATAATTAAATAACGGGTGGGCGTCTGGGCCGTTGACTAACACCTTGTTAAAAATAGGAAAACTGACATTAAAGTGCTGCTGATAAAAGGCTTTAAGCTCATTGCCATCAAGTGGCTCATTGTGGCCAAATTGATTGCAGGCAAAACCCAGTACGGTAAAACCTTGCTGTTTATATTCTTGATACAACTTTTCAAGGCTTGCCATTTGAACTGAAAAATTACATTTGCTGGCAATATTGACGATAAGCGCTGTTTTTCCTTGTAACGATTCAAGGCTAAAGTTTTCACCAGATGCAAGCTGGGCATTGAAACGATATATACTATCCATGTTTTACCTGTGTGTTTTTAAACGGTTTAAATGAACTTTTTTTCATTCGCTTTTTAGTTATTCGGTTGAGATAATGCAATTGTTACTAATTTATCACTCAAATAGGTCAGTTTTATGTCAATGAAAGTCGCCTTCATCGGATTAGGTGTAATGGGTTACCCAATGGCGGGTCACCTTGCCAACGCAGGTCACAGTGTGACAGTTTACAACCGCACAACGGCTAAAGCGCAAAAGTGGGTATCAGAGTATCAAGGTGAATACTCTGAAACGCCAAGTGAAGCCGCAAAAGGGGCTGATATCGTTTTCATGTGTGTAGGCAATGATGATGATTTACGTTCAGTTGTTTATGGTGAAAATGGTGTGCTGGCAAGCATGCATGAGGGCAGCTATTTAGTTGACCACACTACAACATCAGCTGAAGTGGCGCGTGAAGTGGGTGCTCAAGCGAAATTACAAGGCATCGCATTTTTAGATGCGCCAGTTTCTGGCGGCCAAGCCGGTGCAGAAAATGGTGTATTAACTGTGATGGTTGGTGGCGACGAAGCTGACTTTAATATTGTTCAACCTGTCATGGCTGCTTTTAGCCGTTTTAGCCAATTATTAGGTGAAGTAGGTTCTGGTCAACTTTGTAAAATGGTAAATCAAATTTGTATTGCTGGTGTGGTACAAGGCTTGGCTGAGGGTTTACACTTTGCAAAACAAGCTGGCCTTGATGGTGAAAAAGTAATTGAAACTATCTCTAAAGGCGCTGCAGGCTCATGGCAAATGGAAAACCGCTACAAAACAATGTGGGCTGGCGAATACGAGTTTGGTTTCGCTGTTGATTGGATGCGCAAAGATTTAGGCATCGCTTTGGATGAGGCAAAGGCAAACGGCGCAACTTTGCCGATGACGGCAACAGTTGATCAATATTACGCCGATGTACAAGCTTTAGGCGGCGGCCGTTTCGACACCTCTAGTTTATTAGCGCGCATCGAAGCGTTACATAAAAAGTAATATTCATAAAAAACGCGACAATTATTGTCGCGTTTTTTATTACATGCTTTGTGCGTAATTGTACAACGCTTTTAAAATATGCAGATTTTTCTCGTTATCATCATTTTCATGAGCCAGATTTTCCAGGGTGATCATGAAATCTTGCCCACTGATTGACGGGCTATCTTCACCATGCATTAGCTTGTTTTGGCAATATTGGCGCCAACTGGCTAATTCATCTTGGCTAAGGGTGTGTGGCCAGTTTCGCGCGCGGTATCTAAATAACAAGGTAGCAAACTTTTTATCATCGAAATCAAGCTGCATTGAGGCTAATTGCTCAGGGCTTGCATCACGTATCATAGCAAATTTTGCTTTATCAGCATGGCTGGTAAAACCATCATAAAGTTGATAGTCAGGGTTAGTGGTTTCGCCATAATCACATTGTTCGTTAAACACTTCGGTTACTTTGTCGCGAAGCTCAGTATTGGCTTTTAAAACAGCGAGATTTTGTAAGCATTTTTCGCGGTCAATACCTAATCGGGCTGCGTTCTCTGGTAACAAGGTTTTTGCTGGTGCGAGAATAGGGCACTTATTTAAATGCACGAGTTTTAAGCCTACCGGTACTTCGTCTTCGCCAAGGTCGCTGTGTTTTGTGTAAAGACGCGTTCGTAGCTCTTCAACTGATAAATCTAATAAGACTTGCGGATCTTCAGTTAAATTAAAGCAAATAATGGCGTTTTTATTGACTGGGTGAAAGCTCATTGGTGCAATCCAGCTGGTGCAGCCTTGGCTTGCTGGAATTCGTGATGAGGTGTGCACCAATGGTGTCATGTTAAACACATCAACTAAATCAGCCAGTGCTTTTTTAGAACGTAAGCTAAAGAAAAACTGATACAACTTAGGTTGTTTTTCTTTTATTAATTTTGCCAACGCTATGGTTGCCGTTACATCACTTAATGCATCGTGAGCAGCAGCGTGCTCAATGCCATTGGCAACGGTTAAATGCTCGAGCTTAAAGCTCGGTGACCCGTCTTCTTTGAGCGGCCACTCAATGCCTTCTGGGCGTAGTGCATAACAGGCACGCACTAAATCAATAATATCCCAGCGGCTATTATTGTTTTTGTATTCACGCTCGTATGGGTCATAAAAGTTACGATATAAGCTGTAACGTGTGACTTCATCATCAAAACGGATACTGTTATAGCCCGCAACACAGGTATTAGGTTGGCTAAATTCAGCATGGATCTTTGCCATAAACTCAGCTTCGACTAAGCCTTTTTGCATCGCAACTTGTGGGGTAATACCCGTTATTAAACACGCTTCAGGGTGGGGCAAGTAATCGGCAGCTGGCTTGCAATACTCAATTAACGGCTCACCAATAATATTCAAATCGAGATCGGTACGAATACCTGCAAATTGACTCGGGCGGTCCTTTTGCGGGCTTGCGCCAAATGTTTCGTAGTCGTGCCAATAAATTGTTGGTTGCTGTTGTTCTGGATATGCCATGCATTAAACCTTGCTAAGCGTAGGACCGCTTTGACTTATTTTTTGAATTAACAGAATTATGGCATAGAGCCTAGCTAGTTTATAGAGCTAAACGGTTTGATGCCGTTCAGCGTACGTTTTGCATACACGGTTAGTATAAAAAATGGCCTAACGGTTTAATTTTATGCTTATATAGGGTCTAGTCGTTAGTTTTTACCCAAATTTGTATTTTAGTGGCTCGGTATTTGCTAACGAAAACTATCTTTAACAATGAAGGAACAAAAAAATGACTTTATCAGCTTTATTACTATCTACTTTAGCATTCGACGCAGCACCAGTTTCAACTAACTCAGTTGAGCAGCTTAAAAATACTGGTGGTATCATTATCCTAAACCCAAAAAAGAAAACTATAAATAATACTGGTGGTATCATCATCTTGAATCCAAAGAAAAAAGAAAATTGATTTAATCTAAAGAAACCAGCTTTAAGCTGGTTTTTTTTCCTTTTTGGGTTTAGCATAGAATCTAAAAAAACGGTTAGACCAAGTGGAATTTTTTGAAAACCTGTATGAAAAGTGGATGGTAATTCAACCATACACAACAGCTTTTTCCTCTCAAGCTGTAATTGCAACAGCTTTTATTATCGCTCTGATAAACTCACTGAGAAAAGCCTTAGCTAACAAAGAGCTTTTTAGTAATTTCGTAACCATTGCTTTTGTTTGTGCAAATTATTTGATTACTGCTTTACTAATGGAATATGTATTAGCATACGTCAGTAATCATAGTTCGGCTGCAAGTGCACAAAATATTTATCTTGTTGTTACTATAATAAATCTCGCTACTCTCTATTTTATGTACAAGGCCCACCTAGTTTTTAGTTTTGTTTTTTCCAAACTCTTTTTCGCTGTAGTTAAGCTGTTCATAATCTTGAGTGCATTCCACTTTGTAATTTGGGTGAAATTTGTTGTTCTGGATTTGCAGCAAGAATTTCCGCAGATACATTACGTTTACAGCTTTATTGTGTTGTATATCAGCCTTGTACTATCATTTATAATGCTTTTTCCTGATGTATTACGGACCAAGTTTGGGTGTATAGTAACATTTAGTTTACCGAGGGATCGTAATGCTTGAACTAATTTACATAGCCATTGCCGTTTTAGCCATCTTGCTGATTGCAAGTACATGGTTGATTGCGCGCAAAAATATCTTTGAAGATCAAATAAGGTCTAAGTCTGTTGAGGTGGTTTGGTGCACGTTACAAGCCGAGCATGAAACAGATATCAGCAAAGCAATTAAACTATTCAATAAAGCTGAACAACTAAAGAGCGAAATTGCAACCTTAATGGGCAATTCACCGCACGCTGCACATTTTAAATTAGCAGAACCGACTGGGCTTGATAGCGATAAAATAAAGGAGTTATCGCTTGGAGAGCTGCAGCGATACTACGATAAGCAAAACAACATATCTGACATTTACGAGAAAATGTACAAAGGTAAGAATTAGTAAAAAAGCCAGGTTATTTAACCTGGCTTTGTATTTTGAGCTCTTTTGCTATTTGTTTTAGCTGAATATCTGCAAGTTGACTAAGTGCTTCTTGCGTTTGATTTTCACCCTTAATTAACCCCGCCATTGATAGCTTTTTTATACTCTTGATAATACCGTTACTCACTGCTTCTAATACCGGCCCATCGAGTGTAGCTGTGGTTTGGTTATTACCATTAAGTAGTGAATCAAAGCTAACCTCAGAAGCTTTAGTCACTTTATCAATTAACTCATAAGGAACAGTTGCAAGCTCTATGCTTTGCTCACAAAAGCCACGTTGTAATGATAAATGTTGCTCTAATTCTAAATTATTTTGCACCTGGCAAAGCGTACATAAGCGCATAAAAATATCACTTACATGCTGTTGCTCAGTGCTAAGCGTTTGATTGAACATAGCATGTCCTTGCACTGCTTTTTTATTTATATTAAACGACTTTTTAAAAAATCTCATGCATAAAGTGATAGTTAGCGAATCTTTTAATTCATATACAATGCTATTTGATGATACAAGCCAATTCCTAGTAATACATTGAAAGGAAAGGTAATACCTAAAGAACATAACATGGCTAAGCCTATATCAGCATCAGGAATCGCTGCTTTAATAGCCGCTGGAGCAGCAATATAAGAGGCACTAGCAACTAGGCTTGCTAATATTACTACCGAGCCCAGTTCGAGTTGAAGGGCAGTACCAACACAGACGCCGATAGCACCCAATAGGTTAGGTGTTATAAGTGCAAATAATGCTAAACGCCAATGATGCCATGGAATAGGGCGCAGTGTTTGTGCAGCCATTAAACCCATTTCGAGCAAGAATAACGCTAATACAACTTTAAAGCTGTTTGTTAAAAGGCTAGTTACTTGGCTGCCTTGTTGTGTGCCGTACATCATGCCAATAATTACACCACCTACAAGCAGAATCACGCTTTTGTTAGTCAGTGTTTCATGCCATAGCGCTTTGAGTGATAGGTTTTGCCCAGACCCATTTCCCAGACGGCGGAATAGTAACAAACCAACGATGATGGCAGGTAACTCAAGCATTACTAAGTAAAGCGTGACTTCAGCACCCACATTAAGTGAGTTCGATTCGGCATATGCTAAAGCAACGGCGAATGTACCTGCACTTACTGAACCATAGTGGGCGGCAATACTTGCGCTATTAGCAACAGAGAGGTTTAGCAGTTTGTTTAAAACTGGGTAAAGCATTAAAGGTATTAAGCCGCCAAGCAGTAACACAGCGCCCATTTCGGGTAAGAGTTGCCAATGTAAATTGCCATGTAGCACCATGCCGCCTTTTAAGCCAATGGTGAGCATCAACAATAGGCTAAGAGTTTCATAGGTTGCTTGCGGAATTTTTAGGTCAGAGCGAAGTAATCCGGCTGTGAGTCCTAAAACAAAAAACATTACAACAATATCAGGCACTTTGTTCTCCTCTTGGTTAAAAGCGCCGCTATTCTAGATAAAAATTCACATAGTAAATAATTAAATAAGTGATAGTATCTTATAGATAATAATCTATAGGTTGGGTTTTATGGACTTAAGACATATTTCTTTTCGCTTACTAGAAGTGTTTATGTGTGTGGTAAAAACGCGCTCTATCAGTGAAACAGCAAGGCAGTTACACTTAACGCAACCAACGGTTTCGCAACAAATTAAACGCTTACAAGAAACAGTTAATGAGCCATTAGTGATGGTTAACCAGCAGCGTATACATGTTACAGAAGCAGGTTTTGCGTTGTTTCAAACATGTCAGCAGGTGTTTGGTCATTTTGATGATTATCAAGATTACTTAGCTGAGCTTAGAGGTGGGGAGCGCGGGCGCTGTAAAATAGCCATGGTTAACACCGCACAATATATTTTGCCTAAGTTACTCGGCCCGTATAGTAATTTACATCCGCATGTTGAATTGCCACTAGAAATTGGTAATCGTGCTGAGGTGCTTGCCCGGTTTGAAAGAGGCGAAGACGATATTTATGTATTTAGTCACCCCCCTTCGTTAGAACACGCAAAAGCGGGCCGGTTTTTACAAAATCCTCTTGTATTTATTGCGGCAAATAACCATAAGCTTGCGAGTAAAAGTCATGTAACTTTACATGACTTAGTGAGTGAACGTTTTTTACTTCGCGAGCCAGGTTCAGCTACGCGAATGCTATTTGAAAGCGAGCTGCAAAGCAGAGGTTTTGTCCTTAGCAACACAGTGCAAATGGCGAGTAACGAGGCTATTCGTGTTGCTGTTGGCTCAGGAATGGGGCTGGGGGTGGTTTCGCGCCATGTACTGCCACCTCACGATACGAGTTTTTGCATGCTAAATGTTGAAGATGTGAATTTGGCCAGCCATTGGTATTTTGTGGTGCGCACTGATCGCCATTTATCACATGCGGCGCGCAACTTTTTAAAATTTGCCCAACTGAACTTAGAACAATGCTTAGATAAACAGTGGGTGACCAATGAGCTAAGCCAGCTAAATGAGAGCTTAAATTAAACTAACAAGTTGTTGCGTTAAAATGCCATGGTCACAACCTGATTACGACCATTTAATTTTGCTTTGTATAAGCCTTTGTCGGCCTCAGCCAGTAATTCGTTAACATTATTGGTGCCCGACTTATGGGTGATGATACCGATACTGATAGACAGGTTTATTTCATGGTCATTGTGTACAAAGCTATCATTATGAATGGCTAAACGAATTCGCTCTGATAAGATTTCTCCTTGAGCTTGGCTAGTATTGGGTAGTATTACTGCAAACTCTTCACCGCCAATCCTAGCTACTAGATCGTGCTCACGTAGCTGGCTTTTAATCTTTTTAGCAACCCACTTAAGTGCTTCATCACCCGTTTCGTGGCCATGCTGATCATTAACTCTCTTGAAAAAATCGATATCTATCATCAAAGCGCAAAGTTTTGTTAGGTTGTTGTTTGCTTGTTCTAAATAATTGTTACTAACGCTAATAAACGCTCGACGATTCAATAGACCTGTTAGCGAATCACGATTAGCAAGGTCACTCAGTACCTGCTCATGCTCTAAGAACATCATTAATGGCCAGATCATGGCGGTTAGTGTGGTAATAACAATATGGCTTATGAGAATAACAGCTAATATTTGTTTCAAGTCTGTTTGCAACAAACCTAGGTAATCACTAAGTAGTAGTGAAAACTGGGTTACCATAATCAAAGCGTGAATGACGAAACACAACTTGAGTAATACTAAATGCATGATGCGTTTAACATGCAACTTCCTTAGCGCGAAAGCTGCATAGCTAAAACATGCTGCAATTATGGCTGTTGTGAATAACTGGCTACATGGTGAATCATAAACAAGGAGTAATATTACTGCAGCAGCAACTAACACATATGCACATTTATTTTGACATTTTTTGTCTGATTGACTGTAAGCATGAATACCTAGTATGGCTGCTAAGGGAGCTGAAATTATCAGTAAATCAGCTAGATAATGTGTAATTAGAGTAAGGTTGATAAAAATACGCAGAGAAGCTGCTATTTGTGCGCCTACAAATATGAGACACGAGCTACCCCAATATAAATAACTTGATTGTTGTCTTAAAAAATACAAAGACAATAAGAACGACCCAATAATCACATTCAATAAAATTGATATGCTGATTATGGTGGGTAAATGCATCATGACTTTCCCTGAAGAATCACTCGACTAAAATCTATTTAATTATTATGTATTAGTTGAGTATTAGCAACCCGTACATTGTAACTATAATTTCAGGCTTTCTAATGCCGGCTGCAATGTTGGATAGTGGAAGCGGTAATTGTGACTAAGTAGTTTATTCGGAAGCACAAATTGACCATGAAGCAGAAGATCAGACATTTCTCCCATCATCAATTTTAAAACCCAGCTAGGCATACGTAGCATGGCAGGTCGCGAAATCACACTCGCGAGTGTTTGACTAAATTCATTATTATCAACAGGGTTTGGCGCAGTGGCATTGACAGGCCCGTGTATCTCTTGATGTGAAAGCACAAAAAGGATGAGTTGGATCATGTCGTCAATGTGGATCCACGACATTCCTTGTTGACCATGACCTACTGGTCCACCCAAGCCAAATTTAAAAGCAGGCAGCATTTTACCTAAAGCACCACCTTGCTTAGCTAATACGATACCTGTACGAAGTAGGCATACTCGAGTTTGGTCAGATTGTGCTTTCGTCGCTGCATGCTCCCAATCACGGCAAAGAACATGGCTAAACTCAGGGTAAATATCATTAAAGCTTTCATCAATTGGCTGGTTTTCTTGGCGGCCATAAAAGCCAATCGCACTGCCAGAAATAAAGGTATGAGGCGGCGATTCACAACGGCTAATTGCTTTAGATATCTGTAAAGTAAGAATGATCCGGCTATTCAGCAAAGTTCGTTTTTGCGACTCGCTCCAGCGCTTGTTGACGATTGGCTCTCCAGCTAGATTAATGACAGCGTCAACCTCTTCAAAGTTGACTTCATCGAGTGACTTAACAGTGTGTACTTGATGAGTCAGTATGACCGCGGCTTGAATAGGGTTGCGTGTTAGCACAGTAACCTTGTGGTGATTCAATAAAAAAGGGCACAAATGTCTACCAATAAGGCCCGTTCCACCTGTTAATAAAATATGCATAGTGCTGCCTTAATTAATATCTGTGTGTATTTTTTATACATAGTGATGGTGATTTTTGCAAATATATACGTATAAAGCAGTAATTTAGATTAGTCTTCTTGGTTGTAGTTGTTGTAAATATGATAGCTATTTTTTAACTCATGTTTAGCGTGATACATTGCTTGGTCAGCTAATCTCAGCAATTCTTGGTGATCTAGGCTGTGATCTGGAGCAAGGGCTACCCCAATACTTAATGAAATATTTAATGTGAGCTGTTCAAATACAAATGGGTTATCAAAACGTGCCAATAGATGCGTGATCATGGCATTAATGTGTCTGTATTTAGCGATATTATGTGTAATTATGACGAATTCATCTCCCCCATAACGATACACATCATCATCGGCTCTAACTGATGACGTAATCCGTTTTGCGGTTTCAATAAGAACTTGGTCACCAATTAAATGGCCGTATTCATCATTGAGTTGTTTAAATTTATTTATATCTATAAATATAACAGCCAGTTTATTGTCTTCAGAGCAAGTAGTAATGGCTTGCTTCAATGCTGGCTTTAACTCTGTGCGATTTAAAACGCCTGTTAGATGATCATGACTAGCTTGAAAATTTAACTTACTCGTTCGCTCATAAACGATGTCACTCATGCGTGCAAAGCGTTTTAACACATAGCCAATTTCATCATGGCTACTAATCGTCAACGTTTTTGGTTTTTCGCCTTTTTCTAGTTGATCAGTGTTTTGAATTAATAACTTTAGAGGTTTAAAAAGCTTTGCATTGATATAAAAAGCGCAAAAAACTAACAAGATGAGCATTAATGGTATTTGCAAAGTTACGAAGTGAGTTATAAATAGTCTGTTTTTTTGGTAGTCAGCATTTTGCTGTTCTAACTTGGCAAGCTCAGTATTTTGAAACAGTAAAATATGCTCGCGGATCTGGTCCATATACTTTTTACCCTCATTCGTTAACACAATCGCTTTAGCTTCTTCGAGGGCATATGGCGTGCCTTGCATTACAAGTGTGACAGTTAATGCTAACTCTGCTAATTTTTTGTCGACCAGCTCATCAATTTCAGTAAGAGTGTCTTGTTGTTCGGGGTTATTTAGCGTTAGCTTATTGATAGTCAAAAAATGTTGTTTAACTTGTTCAAGTGCTGTGTAGTAGGGTTCTAAATAGTTGAGGTCTTGAGTTAATAAATAACCACGTTGCCCAGTTTCTGCGTTCGTTATTTGATTGTAGAGCTTTTCAGATTCATCGAGAGCATCATGAGTATGGATCACCGCCTCAAGCTTAGCCTGACCTTGCTTATCTAATACATAGATAATGAAGGTATTGGCTACCACCACTAAAAAAATAGAGGAAAGTAGAAGGATAAATTTAGCTCTCAGCGACATAGGGTGAGTAGGGGGACCAATTAAGTTGTTAGTTATAAAGTATTAACTGATATTGGGTGTTTTTCCAGTTTGGGTTTTAAAATATGAACTCGAAATTTTAGTTAAATAATTAATGTGGGCTTAACAAATTGGTGCAGATTGTGTTTATTTTTGGTATTTTAGTTCCGATAATAAGTAAATAAAGTATTTAAGGAACTATTATGCATAAGGGATTAATTGCAGGTGCTGCAGTTTTTAGTATGTTCAGCGCATACTCTCTTCAAGCTGCAACAGTAGAAAGGGTAAGTCCCTCTAACAAGCCACAACTTCAAAACCTGCTATTAACAAATCAGTCTCTTCAAAAAAATCAAACAAAAGGTTCTTATTTTGAAGAGGTTATTTTGCCTCACCATAACTCTAAAGGTGTACTAAGAAAAAATTCATCAAACAAAATTCTACAGCAATATTATTCTGGGGTTCCTATCTGGGGGCAGCAAGTTCGTATTCAAGATAAGTCACAGCATATGAGTGGCTTTTTTGCGACCGATATCGATGATGCAAAATTACAATTAAGAGCAAACAGTCAATTTGATTTAGAAGCTGCAGTTTTAGCTGTGCTTAAAGCTTCTAAACTGTCACTAGATTCTTCTTATAAGCTCGTAAAATCAGAACGTTACATTTATGTTAAAAACGATCAAGCTCATTACGCATATTTAATTGAGCTTGAAATTTTGAATGCTGAACATGAGTCAAAGCCTTCAGCTATCATCAATGAAAAAACTTATGAAGTGTTTAAAGCGTGGAATAATATCAAGCACACACAGGCGATGGGGCCAGGTGGTAATGAGAAAGTTGGCCGTTATGAATATGGCGAAGATTATCCAGCATTTGCTGTTTCTCAAGTAGGAGAAACATGCTTTCTAGAAAATGATAAAGTAAAAACTGTTTCGATGGAGTCAGGCAGTGAACCCTCATCTGCGTTTTCATTTCCGTGTGATCGAAATACTCACAAAGAGGTTAATGGTGCCTATTCGCCTTTAAATGATGCACATGCATTTGGAACCTCGGTGTTTGATATGTATGAGCAATGGTATAACACGGCACCACTGACCTTTAAGTTATTGCTACGTGTTCACCAAGGTGATGGTTGGGAGAACGCAACATGGAACGGCTCTGCGATGAGTTTTGGTGATGGTGCCGATAGTTTTTACCCGCTAGTATCTTTAGATATTGTATCTCATGAAGTGAGTCATGGTGTTACAGAGCAAAATTCCAACTTATTTTATTACGACCAATCTGGAGGAATTAACGAGTCATTTTCAGACATGGCTGGTGAAACCGCTGAATACTTTGTCAGAGGTTCTACAGATTGGTTGACAGGTGCTGATATTACAAAAAATAGAGCAGCATTGCGTTATTTTGAAACCCCGTCTAATGATGGTATTTCAATAGACCATGCATCTGAGTTTTATTCTGGTATTGATGTTCATTACAGCAGTGGTGTGTTTAATAGAGCATTTTATTTACTAGCAAATAAGCCAGAGTGGGACCCACGTAAAGCTTTTCAAATTATGCTTTACGCAAACCAAAATTATTGGGTAAATTCAACTGACTTTATTGATGGAGCATGTGGCGCAATCAACAGTGCCATTGATTTAGGCTATAAAACAAATGATGTTGTCGATGCATTCAATACGGTAGGTGTTGTATGTAATAACATCCAATTCATTGATAATGATAACGATGGAATGGATGACAATTGGGAGTTGTTATATTCACTGGACTCATCAGACCCTACAGATGCAGCAGGTGATCTTGATGATGATGGATTGACCAACTTAGAAGAATACAGATTAAATTCATTGCCAAATAATTCTGATACTGATGGCGATAGCCTAACTGATTATCAAGAACATCATGAGTATCAAACAAGCTTAACTAATCCTGATTCTGATAACGACAAAATGACTGATGGTTGGGAAGTTAATTTCGCATTAGATCCTCTAGATAGTGCAGATGCAGAGAGTGACTTAGACAATGATAGCTTCACAAACCTAATTGAATTTTTACTAGGCTCAGACCCAAGTGATGCAGATTCTACACCTTCAATTCCTGAAACAATCGCTATTAATTTTAATGATAATCTTGTTCCTGAAAGCTTTGATTTTACAGACCCCTCAATGCCATGGGAAACATATCAAATAGATGAAAGCTACAACTTTTCTCTAACTAACAATGATATCGATGATAATCAAACAACGAGCTTTGAATACAGCTTTGTAACAGACCAGACTAAGTACCTCAGCTTCGTTTATAAATTATCTACAGAAGCTGATTTTGATCATTTATATGTGTATCTAAACGAGCAATTAGTTGTAATTGATTCTGGTATTACCGATTGGCGCTCTTTCGAGCAAGTCATTCCTACAGGCTTAAATACACTTAAATTCGCTTACATAAAAGATAGTTCTGTATCATCAGGCTTAGATTCAGTCTTCATTGATAACATTTTCATCAGTAATGAATTTGCTGATACTGACGGTGATTCGATACCAGATTCTTGGGAAGTTGCGCACGGCTTAGATCCTTCGAATCCAGATGATGCATCATTAGATAATGATAATGACGGTTTGAGTAATCTTAATGAGTTTTTAAATCAGGGCGATCCTAATAACCTTGATACAGATGGAGACCAAATTCCAGACGGCTGGGAATATGAGCATGGTCTAAATTTAACAGACTCTACTGATGCAATGCTTGATAGTGATAATGATGGATTTAGTAACTACACCGAGTTTCAGTTACAAACAGACCCACAAGATGCAGATTCATTTCCAGAGCAATTGAATCTAACTAGTTCATTTGAAGATTCTCAACTTCCTCAATGGTTTAATCATTCATCAGAAAACAATGCTGATTGGTACATTGATAATAGTTTTGCTACCGATGGTTCGCAAAGCATTCGCTCTGGTAAAATCTCAGATAGTCAAATGAGCTCATTCAGTGCTACAGGTGTCTTCGTGGAAGCATACCTTATATTTGACTATAAAATAGAGTCTGAAGAATGTTGCGACTCTTTCGTTCTAAAAATTAATGGTTCAAATAGTGACAATAAGTCGATTGCTGGAACAAAAGAAGGGTCGGTAACTGTTAAAATCCCTGAAGGTGTTAACGTTATTGAGTTCTCATATACAAAAGATGGATCAATCTCTACTGAAGAGGATGCTGTTTGGTTAGATAATTTTAAATTTATTCCTAATACGAGCGATGTTGATACTGATAGTGATGGCCTGCCAGATTTTTGGGAAGTTGAAAATGGGCTTAATTTAACTGATGCTAATGATGCTTCTTCTGACTACGATAATGACGAACTAACTGCTCTGCAAGAGTATGCTCTTGGGACAGATCCTAGGCATTCGGATAGTGATGGGGATGAACTTCCTGACGGTTACGAAGTAAATGTACTTATGACCTCACCGATTAACGCAAATGCTACTGGTTCTGATCGAGATGAAGATGGTTTTACAGACGTACAAGAATATTATGCGCAAAGCTCGCCAACAGAATACGCTTCAACGCCTTCAGCAATAAATAACCTTTTCGAAAGCTTTGAAACTGGTGGGTTACCAAACCGCTTCACGGTGTTAGCAGCAAATAATGTTGACTGGATTTCAAGTGATAGTTGGTCTTCTAACGGAGTGAATAGCCTTTCTTTTAACCCTAACTTTAGTGGCGAAACTTATACACAAGTGAATGCAGGCTTTGCTATTGCTGGTTTGTTTGAGCAGGGCTTTATCACTGTTGACTACAACATTAATAAATATAGGCTTTTACAAGTTCAAGTTAATAATGAAGATATTGAAATTCAGTACGAAAAATCTCGACTATTAATTCCTATAGCTAGTGGCTTCAATACAATTAAATTTAATCTAGATGGTGCTGATTTTTACCGTTACGACTCATTTTTCATTGATAGAGTTGTGTGGACTTCAGAGGTTGATACTAGTTTAGATACCGACAGTGACGGCATGGCTGATTTCTGGGAGTATCAATTTGGTCTGAATGTTCTTGACTCATTCGATGCAAGTCAAGATTTAGACAGAGATGGTTTGGCTAACTTAACTGAATTTGAAATAGGTTCTAACCCAACAGTTGAAGATACAGATTCAGATGGTGTGGTTGATAGTGAGGATAGTCATCCAGATGATCCTAATTTAGGAGAAAATTTACCGCCAGTATTCTCAGATTTGTCACCTGTGACAATAGAAGGGATTTATGAAAACACATACATTTCTAGAAGCCTTTATCCTGAGGTAACAGATAACAATAGAGTTGCTGTCGATGTATACCCTTCGTCTAGAACGCTTGTTTATGGCGAGAATCAAATAACTTGGGTAGCTGAAGACATTGCAGGGAATAGTGCAAGAGCTGTGCAAACATTCTTTGTCACTGATACGACCCCTCCTATCATTCAAGACTATGCTGTAGCTATGAATGGTGGATTTACAGAAGAGCAATTGTTCGAGGAGTTGTTAAGCCGATCAGTTGTTTATGATGCAGTATCAGGCATAAATGAAATAACTATTGAATCAGACATTGATATAGCATTTGAGTCTGGACGTTACTCTTTAGATATTACGGCAAGCGATAATGCTGGTAATACTACAGCTGGAACTATTAACCTGCATATAAATCCACGTATTGATATTCAACCCTATACCTATGTTTATCGGGATGCTCTGCCCGTTGTTGCGCTTAATGTGAGAGGTAAACCGTTATATGATAACTTTAGTTTGAATTTGATTGCTGGCAATTATATTCAATCTATTAGTGACTACAGCTATGAAGGGACTAAAAATGTAGTATTAGGAAATATACTTGACTCGTTAGTTGATTCAATTGAGCTTGAAGTATATGACGGCGGTTACACAGAAGAGTTTAATAAATCTGAAATAATTCATTTAGATGAAGATGCACCGCGCAGTATCACGGCCACTTATAAACAAAATGGTAAGCGAATGGCGAGTTTGGTCAAAGGGTATGGTACTCATGTTGAAATACAAGCGTATGGCTTCTCAAATTATGAAGATTTAGAGCTTAAAATGACATTATTATCTGATGACCAAGTCATAAATGAAGTTTATGTGTATACGTATGACTCAATTATATGGAGAGGTGATTTTAATTTTGCAGATGACTGGCAAGGAGAGATTACCTTTAATTATGACATCTTAAAAGATGGTGAGTCAGTTATGACGAAAACTGAGACTGTGTCACTAATTGATAATGTTACCTTTGATAATGAAACTGCGGACACAGATGGTGACAATATTCCTGATAGTACAGAGTGGATAGGCGATAGCGATGGTGATGGGATTGTTGATTTCTTAGATAGTTCTTCTAACACTTCGAAAGGAGTTCTAGCTTCAGGAGCATATGTTTTTACGAACAATGATTATCATGTTATTAGCGCGGGTGATGTTATTCGCACTCAAAGTGATAATTTCATAGAAAACATGAATATCTCTGAAGAGATGTTGCTTGATGCCTTCACGGATATGGACGTTGAAGATCCTCATTTCCAATTGAAAAGTGATTTGATAAACATCAATGTAGAGCTTGCTCAGCGCACAGAATCAGTAGACCTTGCTTTACCAATACTTGAAAACTCTCTATTGAGTGATGAGTTACAAGCACGCGTACTAACTTTAAGTGGTTGGAAATCGGTAGAGATAATTGCAAGCAGCGACTTTAGTTCTGAGTGCAGTAATTGTTCAGCCTTTACGGTTGTGGATGGTAGTGAATTTGACTTAGACGGCGAGAAAAATGGTTTTGTTGAGGTTGTCGCTAAACTGGCACAAGAAAGTCTTAATAGCGCACCAACATTATCTCTTATTATTCCTGAGACAATAGACGAGCTGCATACCTTCGTTTTAGATGCGTCAGGAACATCAGATAGCGATGCAGATGAGTTAACGTATAACTGGTCTGTATCAATACCCGAAGTTACTATCGAAAACCAGAATGAAAGTATAGCAATCTTGAAAGTGTCTGAGCTTTTAGAGTCGAAGCAGGGAACAATTTCTTTAACCATTAACGATGGCTATGAGGAATTTGTTCATGAGCAATCTGTTTTATTCTTGCATGTAAACCAATTGCCAACAATTGAACTTGCTAATAGTTATACAGTTAATGAGAATGTAGAAGGTGTGATTACTGTTTCTGCGACAGATAAAGAATCACAGCCGTTAACTTACAATTGGATCCAAACACAAGGTCTTCAAGCTGATATTCTTCAATCGAATTCTCAAACGTTAAAATTTAAATCTCCAACTGTTTCTGAGGATTCATTGCTTAAATTCAAAGTAGCAGTTTCTGACGGAGAGGGAACTGCAGAACAATCAATAGATGTAACTGTCAAAAATGTAACTACTAGTAGTAATGGTGATAAAGCTGAATCTAGTAGCGGTGGCGTTTTTGTCTTTCTAATTGCTCTGTTACCTTTCGTTTATAGAAGGCGAGTAAACAGACACTAAAATAGCTAATAAAAGCCCCTTTTTAAGGGGCTTTTTTAATAGGTGAAAATCATTACTAATAATACAAATTCAATCTTAAATTATGATTACTGCTGTTGTTATTTGAAATTCTTGGTATGCTTCTTTAGAGCCAAATAAAATTCGAATAACTAGGGAGCTAGGTTGAACTTTCTGCGCCAATTCCACGATATAGTATCTAATCAAGAAATTGATTTTTCCGACAAAGTAATCAAGTTACTAGAATTTGGTTTAGAGGTATTTGATCTCGAATTTGCGATTGTGAGTCAAGTTGATGACAAGCTCTATACGGTCATTCATGTGGTGGCGCCTGATAATGCAATCCCGGTTGGTACGCAATTCGATCTGGAAGGTACCTATTGTGCTCACACTTTAGAAGCTAATAAAGCGCTTTCATTTCATCATGCCTCAAATAGTCGGATTGCACAGCACCCTTGTTATGTAAACTTTCAACTAGAATCTTACATTGGCGCACCTATTTTTGTTGGCAAAAATGTTTTCGGCACAGTTAACTTCTCAGCGCCTAAAGTATCAAAACCTTTTAGTGAAGAGTCTCACGATTATGTAGAGTTATTTGCTCAATGGTTAGGTAACGAATTAGCACGTAATGCCTCATCTGAGAGATTAGTTAAAAAGAACTATATGCTCGCGCAAGTCGAAGAAGTTGCTCGTATAGGGTCTTGGGAACTCGACTTGCTAGAAAATAAGCTCTACTGGAGTAAACAAACTAAAGCAATCCATGAAGTCCCTTCAGATTATTCTCCAAACCTTGAAACGGCTATTGAATTTTATAAAGAAGGTGAAAGTCGTGATGCAATACAACAAGTAGTCCAAGAAGCAATTGAGCATGGTAAAGATTGGAATATTGAAATTCAGCTTATTACAGCGAAAGGGAATCCTGTATGGGTTTCAACCTATGGCGAAGCGGAATTTGAAAACGGGCAATGTGTTCGTTTAATAGGTACTTTTCAAGATGTAACGAAAGAGGTGCTACTTCGTGAGGAGCTTAAAAAGCAAAAAGCGGATGCTGTGCGAACTCTTGAAGACCGAAGTATCTTGCTGGCTAAGATTAGCCATGAACTGCGCACGCCGTTAAATGGCATTACAGGCATGCTAACGACTTTACTCTATGAAAAGTCAGAGCAAAAACGAGAAGAAAAACTCAAAGTTGCATTACGAAGTGCAGATATTTTGTTAAATATAATTAACGAAGTGCTCGACTTTTCTAAAATAAATCATGGTGAACTGAAATTAGAGCCTAGTCACTTTTTATTAAAAACAATTTTTGTTGATTTAGCGTCGTTATATTTACCTTTATATCAAGAAAAGAATCTTTATTTTGACGTCGAAATTGATATTAGTGAAGAATGTTGGACTTACTGTGATAACACCCGACTCACCCAAATTGCGTCTAATTTATTGAGTAATGCATTAAAGTTTACTGAGCAAGGCACTATTAAGTTATACGTATCTGCTAGAGTTCAAAATGACGATGTCATCTTGAATTTGCAAGTTTCTGATACGGGTATAGGCATGACGGAAACCTTTATGAAGTCACTTTTTTCACCATTTACCCAAGAGCTAAATAAGGACCGAAAAAAGGGGGGTACAGGGCTTGGCCTTGCAATAGTGAAGGAACTTATCGATTATATGGGAGGCATAATAAAGGTCAGTAGCGAATTCCAAAAAGGCAGTTGTTTTGATATTCAATTACCTCTAAAACTAGGACAGCCACAATCACATGATACGCTGCATGCCTCTGATATCGACTTTTCAGCCTTACCTTTATCGATACTGGTTGTTGATGACAACCAAATTAACCGCTTTGTGTTAAAAGCACACCTAGAAAAGTTAGGCTTAACGGCCGATTATGCCTGCGATGGTATTGATGCGATAAATAAATGCAAGCAAAACAAATACAATCTGATTTTTATGGATTGCGTAATGCCAGAAATGGATGGCATTGAAGCAACACGTATTTTAAGAGATGAGCAAATTTGCCCAACTGATACAACTTATATTATTGCTTTAACAGCAAATACTTCTGCAGATGATAAAGCAGCTTGCAAACGAGCTGGAATGGATTTATTTGTTTCAAAGCCTGTTAAAAATACGGCTATTGAGCAAGCAATTGTGACAGCTAAAGAGCATTTTTTAATCTAAATAATTGTAGTTTGTGAATACTCGGCTTAGAAAAATCATTGCTGGGTAAATGAGTAGTTATTTTAGGCAATTTTCAAATTTAACCTATACTTTTAACGGGTTTAATATGTTGGAAATACTAAATGGGCTACTCAGATAACCGCCGAGACTTTTTAAAAACATTAGGTGTTGGTGCCATAGCATCAACAGTTGCCTTTAAAGCTCCCTATGTATTCGCTAAGAATACTCCCACAATTAGGGTTATGGGGACCCACGTAACTTTACAAGAAGAGCTCAGACAAAAAGCCATGCTTGAGCTGGGTATTAATATTGAATTTACCCCAATGGGCAGTGCTGCGGTGTTGCAAAAGGCAGCATCAGACCCAAGTAGTTTTGACTTATACGAGCAATGGTCAGATTCAATTAATATTCTTTGGCAAGCAGGTGCCATTCAACCTATAGAAACTGAGCGGTTAACCTATTGGCATGAAATCAATCCACTCTCTAAAACAGGTAAAATTGTGCCTGAAGCCAAGTTAGGCGCTGGTGACTCACCCAACAAACTTCTTTACGTGCAAGCAGATGGAACGCTTGCGACTACACCAAGCGATGCAATTAGTTTCTTGCCTTACGTGCATAATGTCGACTCGTTTGGTTACAACACTCAGTTCATAGAAAAGGGGATTCCTTATCAAACTGAGTCTTGGTCTTGGTTACTCGATGAAAAGAATAAAGGTAAGGTTGCGCTTGTTAATGCGCCAACAATCGGTATTTTTGATTCTGCTCTGGCTGCCGAAGCGCAGGGGCTGATGAAGTTTAAAGATATGGGCAATATGAGTATTAGCGAAATTGACCAGCTATTTGCAATTTTACTGCAAAAGAAAAGGCAAGGTCATTTTGCTGGCTTTTGGACTTCGGTACCGCAGTCGGTCGACTTTATGAAAATGAAACGCGTCACTATTCAAAGTATGTTTTCGCCCGGAGTCAGTGCCTGCAAAGGGCAAGGTATCCCGGTTGTTTATGCTTCACCCAAAGAAGGTTATCGTGCTTGGCACGGGGTTATGTGCTTATCAGCTAATGCACAGGGACATGTTAAAGATGCTGCTTATGAATACATGAATTGGTGGCTTTCTGGCTATCCAGGCGCATTTATCGCAAGACAAGGTTATTACATTTCTAATCCTGAGCGGAGTCAGCCTCTTATGTCAAAAGCAGAATGGCAATATTGGTATGAAGGGCAAGAAGCATCCATGGATTTACGCGGAACAGACGGCAAAATATCTGTTCTAGCGGGTCAAGCTCGTGATGGAGGAAGCTATATCAAGCGTTTTTCGAATATAGCGGTCTGGAATACGGTAATGCCGAATTATGATTATAGTTTAGATAAATGGTATGAGTTGTTGAACTCATAAGGAGCTACATTGCTAACCATTTTTTCTAGGTCTTTAGCAGCCAAAGTGTTATTGGCATTGACACTCGTTTTACTTGTAATGGGGGCGAGTTATTTTGTCCTGAACAAGCGATTACAAAGAATTGAAACATCTTTTAACGATATAAGCCGCATTAGTAATTATGCCGTGGGTATACTTCGTATAAATAAAGATATTGTTGAAATGCAGCGTGATATTTCAGTTTATGGATTCTCAGGTAGTAAAACCGTATTTAGTAAAATAATAGAGAACTTTGAAAGTATAAAAGCACGTTTAGAAAGTGTTGATTTGAAAAGTGATGAACTTGAAAGCCAAGTTTATTTAAATTCAATGACACAGCTGATTTCTCGGTACGGTGAAAATCTAGATGTGCTTGCCAAGCGTTATGAAATAAAAACAGAGCTCACTGACGTTGAGTTACCGCAAATCTATTTAGCAGCTATTAATGAATTAACCAACCTCAAATTAACTGCGACTACCAATGAAAACAAATTGGCTATCACTGAACATCTCAATGTATGGCATGAATTACATCGTGATGCCTCTTTGTTTCTTGCCAAAAAAGATTATTCTAAAAGAGCAGCGGTTAATAAGGCGCTGGCTATTTTATCAAATCAGTCACAAACCAACACTGATCTAAGTAATAACCGTGAACATGCTAAAACATATAAACAGGCTTTTTCGAGAGGCGTGCAGGCTAACCGAAACTATTTAAGCTTGGTTAATGTTGTTATGGCTGGCGATGCTATAGAGTTCAGTACCCTTGCAGATAAACTAAGAGAGCAATCCCTAGCAAAATTGCAAAAGATTAAAAGTGAAGCGCAAGAAACAGTAATAAAAACAGATCAAACTCTGCGTTTTCTTGCTGTTGGTGTAGTTATCTACATTATCGCGCTTGCAATCTATTTCCACCTGCATATATCGCGTGCAATTACACGTTTAACCACAAGTTTTCAATACTTCTTAGCTGGTGATTTATCAGCTCCTATTTATGATTTAAAACGTAACGATGAAATTGGTGTGCTTGCAACTGCGGCAGATAGATTTCGGGTGTTAAGCCAAGACCTTACCCAAGCCAAGAAAACGGCAGAACACACCACCAAGGTGAAATCAGAATTTTTGGCAAATATGAGCCATGAAATTAGAACCCCTATGAATGGCATTTTAGGAATGGCGCGGCAGTTGAGTCGTACCAGTTTGTCTCATGAACAAATGAAGATGCTTAATATTATACAATCTTCAGGGGCAGGATTATTGGTAATCATCAACGACATTTTAGATATAAGTAAGATTGAGGCGTCTAAAATTGAGCTAGAGTCTGTGCCTATACATTTAAATTCGCTACTAGATGAGTTACAGCATTTATTTAAAGAGCAAGCCCAAAGTAAGCATATTAAGTTGAATATTTCTGTTGCTGAAGAGTATCAACATTGTGTTTTCTTTGCTGATGAAGCCCGCCTAAAACAAGTGTTGATAAACCTTATTGGGAATGCAATTAAATTCACCGAGAAAGGCTGTGTGACCCTCAACGTAAAAATTAATGAGCTAGGCGGCGATGATTTGAGCATCAAATTTAGTGTGATTGATACAGGAATAGGTATCGCAAAAGAAAATCTCGGTAAGTTATTTGAAGCGTTTTCTCAAGCGGATACCTCAATTACAAGGCGCTTCGGTGGTACAGGGCTCGGCCTTGCTATCTCAAGCAAATTACTAATTTTGATGAATGCTCCTTTGCAGGTAGAAAGTGATCTAGGGCAGGGTTCTTGTTTTTATTTTGAGCTAAAAACAACACAGGTTATTGAGCACTCTGAGTTTGAAACCGAAACTCGGCAAGAAAATGAAGAGGAACAAGTAGACTTTTCATCGTTAAATGTATTGGTCGTCGAAGACAATGATATTAATCAGGTTGTTATCGAAGCTATGTTAAATGAGTTTGGTATAAGCTCAATAAAAATAGCAGGGGATGGCGAGCAGGCTGTTGCGCTATGTAAGGAACATAGTGGGGAAAATAATCTGCAAAACTGCTTTGATATTATATTTATGGATATGCAGATGCCTATACTTGATGGCCCGCAAGCAACAATACGCATAAGAGAAATGCCAGAGTATAAAGCGACTCCTATTATTGCCTTAACGGCCAATGTACTTGAAGGAGATAAGCAACGATGTTTTGCCGCAGGAATGAATGATTTTGTTGCCAAGCCGATTGACTACCAATGTGTTAAAACGGCTTTACTAAAGTGGTCTAAAAGTGAAGTGAGCGCTACGAGTGACTGTGATACCAACACGCAATAATACTTAATCATTTTGAGGGATTAAACCTGTCGCTATCTGCGTTAAAAATTTCTGTTTTACGACTGCATGGATGCAGAAGGTAGAGCAATGCAGGAGCAATTGCCGAGCACAACTAAATAACGAAATTTTTGCCTTGCTATCAACGAGGTTTTATTGCCTCAAAATAGATCCACTTAATTAAGCGAATTGGTATTAAAAATTGATTTTAAGTCGCTAAAATAAAAAAGAGTTACCTCTTCGGTGTTAAAAACACTGAGGTAACTCTCTTATAGCTAATTAATTATGTTTAAATGAATTAAACCAGTTTAGCTAGGATGTCATTAAATGTTGAGCTTGGACGCATTGCTTTGAATGCTAACTCATCATTTGGTTGGAAGTAACCGCCAACACTCATTACTGGACCTTGTGCATCGTTTAATTCAGTAACGATTTGGTCTTTTTGAGACTCAAGATCAGCAGCGATTTGTGTGAACTGTGCTTTTAATTCCGCATCATCATTTTGTGCAGCAAGTTCTTGTGCCCAGAATAAAGAAAGGAAGAAGTGCGAACCACGGTTATCAATCTCTTTCACTTTACGTGAAGGTGATTTGTTTTCAGCTAGGAAAGTACCAGTTGCTTTATCAAGCGTATCAGCAAGAACTTGTGCTTTCTTATTACCAGTATTAACTGCTAAGTGCTCTAAAGAAGCTGCAAGCGCTAAGAACTCACCTAATGAATCCCAACGTAAGTGGTTTTCTTTTTCGAACTGTTGAACGTGCTTAGGTGCTGAACCACCTGCACCTGTTTCGAATAAGCCACCACCATTCATAAGTGGTACGATTGAAAGCATTTTAGCACTTGTACCAAGCTCAAGAATTGGGAATAAGTCAGTTAGGTAGTCACGTAATACGTTACCAGTTACTGAAATAGTGTCTTTACCTTCTTTGATGCGCTCTAATGAGAACTTAGTCGCTTCAATTGGTGCTAAGATGTGGATCTCAAGACCATCAGTATCATGTTGTGGTAAATACGCGTTTACTTTTTTGATTAGCTCAGCATCGTGTGCACGGTTTTCGTCTAACCAGAAAACTGCAGGCGTGTTAGTTGCGCGAGCACGGTTAACAGCAAGTTTAACCCAATCTTGGATTGGTGCGTCTTTTACCTGACACATACGCCAGATATCACCTTGCTCAACAGCATGCTCAAGTAAAGTTGTACCAGCTGTGTCAACTACACGGATTGTACCAGCAGCAGCTACTTCAAACGTTTTGTCGTGTGAACCGTACTCTTCAGCTTTTTGAGCCATAAGACCAACGTTAGGTACGCTACCCATAGTTGTTGGATCGAATGCACCATTCTCTTTACAGAAATCGATAGTTGCTTGGTAAACACCTGAGTAACAACGATCTGGAATTACAAAGCTAGTGTCTTGTAATTTACCTTCGCTATTCCACATTTGACCGCTAGAACGGATTGCAGCAGGCATTGATGCATCGATGATCACATCACTTGGTACGTGAAGGTTAGTGATACCACGGTCAGAATCAACCATTGCAATAGCAGGGTTGTTGTCGTATACCGCTTGGATATCAGCTTCGATTTCAGCTTTCTTAGCTGCATCTAGGCTTTCGATTTTTGAGAATACATCACCAAAGCCGTTGTTTACGTCAACATCTAGTTCTTTGAAAAGATCAGCGTGTTTTGTGAATACGTCTTTGAAGAACACTTTTACAGCGTGACCGAAGATGATTGGGTCAGACACTTTCATCATAGTTGCTTTCATGTGTAATGAGAACAACACGCCTTTGTCTTTTGCTGCTTGAATTTCTTTTGCAAGGAAAGCTTGAAGCTTAGCAGCACTCATGCGAGACGCGTCAATTACTTCACCCGCTAGTAATGGTGTACTTGCTTTAAGAACTGTAATGTCACCATTTTCAGCAACATGCTCGATACGTACGTCAGTTGCTTCTGGAATAGTCACTGATTGCTCAGAACCGAAGAAGTCACCTTCTTCCATGCTAGCAACGTAAGACTGAGAATCTTTGCTCCATGCACCCATTGAGTGTGGATTATTGCGAGCGTACTCTTTTACTGAACCTGGAGCACGACGGTCTGAGTTACCTTCACGAAGTACCGGGTTTACAGCAGAACCTTTGATTTTGTCGTAAGTTGCTTTAACTTTCTTTTCTTCATCAGTTTTTGGCTCTGAAGGGTAGTCAGGTAATGCGTAACCTTTTTCTTGTAACTCTTTGATTACTGCACGTAGCTGAGGGATAGAAGCACTGATATTAGGTAACTTGATAATGTTAGCTTCAGGTGTTTTAGCCATTTCACCTAACTCTGCAAGTGCATCATCAATACGTTGATCTTCAGTTAAGTACTCAGGGAAGTTTGCAATCACACGACCCGCTAATGAAATATCACGAGTTTCAACTTCAACACCCGCAGCGTTTGTATACGCTTGGATGATTGGTAACAATGAATACGTCGCAAGAGCCGGCGCTTCATCTGTTTTAGTATAGATAATTTTTGATGTCATCATCATTCCTAGATAGTTGGCGTAATGTTTGGTAATGACTGCTAGCAGTAACCCTTAATTAGCCATATTCAACAATGCAATAGATAGCCTTGAATTACCAAGCTTAAGTGCCTTGATAAAACAACAGCAAGCAGTCTGTTAGCTGTTGCAACTCAATACATAGTATTAAAATAACCACAGCTGACAGACTGTAAAATTCTTATAGCTCAAATAAGCAAATTATGAAATTAGCCAAAAGCCTTACGTCAAAATGACGAAAAAGCTAAATTTAAGCAACAAGAGTGTAACAAGCTTGGCTCTAAAGGGCTAATAACAATTAAACAATTGGGGTAAAGAAATGGAATTTCAAGGGAAGTGAAAGATATATTTAAATGAGAAGAGTAAGCGAGGATCTTAACAAGGTCGCTCGCTTGATACTCGAATAGGTTTTACCTAAGAGATTTCATCGTTAGGCGCAATATTCGTTGCGTGTAACCCTTTTGGACCTTGTTGCAATTCGAATGTTACATCTTGACCAGCTTTAAGTGTTTTATAACCGTCCATTACAATCGTTGAGTAATGAGCGAATATATCAGTCTCGCTGCCGTCTTCTACGATGAAGCCAAAACCTTTGGCATTGTTGAACCATTTGACTTTTCCACAAGCCATACTTCTACATCCTTCTATAAGTTGACTAATTTAGTTATTCTAAACCGTGTAATTTGCTAGACTGACTAATGATTAATCAATCTATATTTGACTGTAGTTTATTTAGCCAGTCAGTCAAGTGTTTTAGACTATTTTTTAACAATTTATTTATTTTTTTATTCAAGTTTGCTTGAGTTCTAAAGACAAGACTATATTTAATTATGAGTGGCATGAAAGATTCTGGTGTTATTGAAACAGTTCGCGATAGTGAAAAGCAAAAATTGCAACCACCGCGAAAATATAAAGTCATTTTAAATAATGATGATTACACGCCTATGGACTTTGTGATAGAAGTACTAATGACGTTTTTTAATATGGATAGCGATAGAGCAACAGATGTGATGCTTCAAGTTCATCATAACGGTAAAGCAATTTGCGGTGTTTACAGCGCCGATGTAGCTCATACCAAAGCTGAACAAGTTAATCGTTACGCACGAGACAACGAGCATCCACTGCTATGTAGTTGTGAGCAGGAATAAATACCAAGGTAGGGTGAACCAATTAGCCCGTCACAACGGTATATAAATATTATCTCAGTAAGGGGTTGCCAATGCTAAACAAAGACTTAGAACTAACCTTGAATGCGGCGTTTCGCGAAGCGAGAACACGCCGTCATGAATTTATGACCGTCGAGCATCTTTTACTTGCACTGCTCGATAACCCTTCTGCTGGAGAAGCGCTTAACGCCTGCGGCGTTGATATGGGCGCATTAAAAGTCGAATTATCAGATTTTATTGATGAAACAACGCCGGTTATTCCTGATCTTGAAGAAGACAGAGAAACACAACCGACGTTAGGTTTTCAGCGTGTATTACAGCGCGCTGTGTTTCACGTGCAATCATCAGGCAAAAACGAAGTAACTGGCGTTAATGTGCTAGTGGCAATTTTTTCTGAGCAAGAAAGCCAAGCTGTTTATCTACTTAAAAAATCAGATGTTAATCGTTTAGATATTGTTAACTTCATTTCGCATGGCATTTCCAAAACAGATGACGACATTGGCGGTGAAGACCACGATGACATTCATGAAGAAGTGCAAGAAGTGCAAGGCGAGGAGCCGACTAAGCTTGAAAACTTTACGACTAATCTAAATCAGCAAGCAATTGATGGCAATATAGACCCATTAGTGGGTCGCGACAACGAAGTTGAACGCACTGTACAAGTGTTATGTCGTCGTAAGAAAAATAACCCGCTCTTGGTTGGTGAAGCTGGTGTGGGTAAAACAGCCATTGCTGAAGGCCTAGCTTATCGTATTGTAAATAAAGAAGTACCTGAAGTGATTGCCGATGCAGTTGTTTACTCACTCGATATGGGCGCATTATTAGCGGGTACCAAATACCGTGGTGATTTTGAAAAACGTTTTAAATCGCTGCTTAAAGAGTTACAAGCTAAACCAGGTTCAATTTTATTTATTGATGAAATTCATACCATCATTGGTGCCGGCGCAGCATCGGGTGGTGTAATGGATGCATCGAACCTAATTAAACCGCTACTTTCGAGTGGTAAGTTGCGCTGCATGGGCTCAACTACTTATAACGAGTTCAAGAATATCTTTGAAAAAGACCGTGCGCTAGTGCGTCGTTTCCAAAAAATTGATGTGCTTGAACCAAGTGTGGCTGATACCACGAAAATTCTTAACGGTTTAAAAGAGCGTTACGAAGAGCACCATGGTATTCGTTATACTCAAAAAGCATTGAAAGCAGCAGCAGAACTTAGTGCTAAATACATTAATGAACGTCACTTACCTGACAAGGCTATTGATGTTATTGATGAAGCAGGTGCTAATCAGCGTTTACAGCCCGTTTCTAAGCGTAAGAAAACAATCGGTGTGGCTGATATCGAGCTCATTGTATCTAAAATGGCGCGTATTCCTCAGCAAAGCGTTTCTTCTAGCGATAAAGAGACACTTAAGAACCTTGACCGTAACCTGAAAATGCTGGTGTTTGGTCAAGACCAATCAATCGATGCATTGACTTCAGCAATTCGTTTATCGCGCTCAGGCCTTGCTAACGAAGATAAACCGGTGGGTTCGTTCTTATTTGCAGGCCCAACAGGGGTTGGTAAAACAGAAGTCACTAAGCAGCTTGCTAAATGTATGGGTGTTGAGTTTATTCGCTTTGATATGTCTGAATACGTTGAACGTCATGCGGTCAGCCGTCTAATTGGTGCACCTCCTGGCTATGTAGGTTTTGAGCAAGGTGGTTTATTAACTGAAGCGGTAATTAAAAACCCGCATGCAGTTGTGCTACTGGACGAAATTGAAAAAGCACATTCAGATATTTACAACATTCTACTGCAAGTAATGGATCACGGTACCCTTACTGATAACAACGGTCGTAAAGCCGATTTCAGAAATGTAGTATTGGTGATGACGACGAATGCGGGTGTTCAAGAGACTGTACGTAAGTCGATTGGCTTTACCGAACAAGACCATTCTCATGATGCAATGAGTGAAATCAACAAAGTGTTTTCACCTGAGTTTAGAAACCGCTTAGATAATATCATTTGGTTTAATCACCTTGAGAAAGAGATTATCTTGCAAGTGGTTGATAAGTTCATTGTTGAGTTACAAGCACAACTTGATAAGAAGTCGGTTAACCTTGAACTTACATCCAAAGCAAGAGAGTGGTTGGCAGATAAAGGCTACGATAAAGCGATGGGTGCACGCCCGATGGCGCGTGTTATCCAAGATGAGCTTAAAAAGCCGCTGGCAAATGCAATCTTGTTTGGTGAGCTAGCCGATGGTGGTTCAGTTAAGGTATCGGTTAAAGACAAGAAAATCCACTTTGACTTTGAAACTAGCCTAGAAACAGCTTAAGTTGTTTTTAGCTGAAAACAAAAAGCCCAGCAATTGCTGGGCTTTTTGTTTATTAAATGGAATTAAAACTAAGTTAGTTTTAACACCATTTAACAAACGCTTTTAGCTCTTTGTAATAAACACACCTGCTCATTCAAAGCAGCAAAAAGCTAAATCTCTCGTTAACGCACTAACTTAGCGAGCACGGAATACGATGCGACCTTTCGATAAATCGTAAGGAGTCATTTCTACGGTTACTTTGTCGCCAGTTAAGATGCGGATGTAGTTTTTGCGCATTTTACCAGAGATATGAGCCACAACAACGTGACCATTTTCTAGCTCAACTCGGAACATTGTATTTGGTAAAGTATCAAGGACCGTACCTTGCATTTCGATTACGTCTTCTTTCGCCATGTTTAGCGTAACACCTCTTTAATAGTTAAACGCTGCAGATTTTGCCGAAAATACAGCAATAAGTAAAGCTACAGGGCTCAATTTTGTAAATTAAATCGCCAACCACTCGTCGCCAATGTGCTTTTGTGCAGGCAAAAATTGGGTTTTATATTTCATTTTAGTGCATTCGTCGATTTGGTAACCTAAATAGACAAATTGTTTTGCTTGTTGTTTTGCAAATTTAATTTGTTCCATGATCATGATGCTACCAATACTGTATTGCTCATAATCAGGGTCAAAAAAGGTATAAATCGCTGATAGGGCATTGGTCATGCAATCGGTTACCGCGACAGCAACTAATTTATCGCCATCTCTTAACTCTATGAACGTAACGGGTAGCCACTGGCAAAACAAAAAGCTTTCGTACTGACTTTGATCAGGCGGAAACATTGAACCATCTTGATGCCTTTGCGTGATGTATTTGCAATATAACGGGTAATATTCTGCGCGTTCGTATTCACTATAACTTACTGTGAAAACCTTATTTGCTTTATTTAATTTGCGCTTTTGCGATTTTGAAGGGGTAAATTGTTGGGCCAAAACGCGCACTGAATTACAGGCATTACAAATAGGGCAATGTGGACGATAGATTTGGTCGCCACTGCGTCTAAAACCCAATGCTAATAACTGTTCAAATTTATCAGGGCAATAACAACTTGGGTCAAGTATAACAAGTAGTTGCTCCTGACGGTCGGGTAAATAACTGCAATCAAATTGCTGGCTTAAACCAAGCCTAGCGGGTAAGTGCTCAGTCATAAATATTAATCAACTCTTGTGGTTGCCACATATCTTTTTTAGGCACATAACTGTGCGCTAATTTAAGTCTAGTTAAAAATTCTCTGCGTGGGATAACTTTTGCACCTAAAGTGATTAAATAAGGGTTTTCTAGTTGGCAATCGATAAAATGGGCTTGGTGTTTTTTAAGCCAATTAACTAATGCCCACATCGCCAGCTTTGAGCCATTACTGACTTGATGAAACATTGATTCACCACAAAATATGCCATTTTGCATAATGCCATAGAGACCAGCTACGAGTTCATCTTGGTGCCATATTTCAAGGCTGTGTGCTAAAGCCTGATGGTGCGCTTCAATGTAGGCATGCATCATTTGCTCAGTGATCCATGTACCTTCTGCATCGATACGTTGCTCACGACAAGCATTGATAACGTGGGCAAATGCGTGATTAATAGTGACACGCACAGGAAAACGCTTTAAATGCTTTTTTAAACTGCGACTAACATGAAATTCATTAAGCTCAATAACACCACGCATGCTAGGTGACCACCACATAATAGGCTCATAGTCACTAAACCAAGGGAAAATACCGGTGTTATAGGCATTTTTAATGCGCTCAACTGATAAATCCCCGCCAATTGCCAACAGGCCATCGGGCTCATCAAGGGCGAGTTCTGGGTTTGGAAAATCAACAGTCTCGGGCGAGAGTTGGTACAGTTGCTTGATCATATCAGCGTATCGTTGTTATTTGCTCTGATTTTAACAAAAATTTAGCTATAAAAAAGGGGCTGTTTACAACAGCCCCTAGTATTTAGTGCTTTAGATCAACTATTTTATAGGTTATCTAAGAAGCGTTCTGCATCAAGTGCAGCCATACAACCCGTACCTGCTGATGTGATTGCTTGACGATAAATGTGATCAGACACGTCACCTGCAGCAAATACACCTGGTACGCTTGTTTGTGTTGCGTTACCGTTTAAACCAGACTGAACGACTAAATAGCCGTCTTTCATTTCTAGCTGACCTTCAAACATGTCAGTGTTTGGCTTATGGCCAATTGCAATGAATACACCGGCAAGATCTAAGTTTTCTGTTTCTTCAGAATCAGTTGCTTTAATACGGATGCCAGTTACGCCCATTTCGTCACCAAGTACTTCATCCAGAGTGCGATTGTAATGTAAAACAACGTTACCGTTTTCAGCTTTTTCTTTTAAACGATCAGCTAAGATTTTTTCACTACGGAAGCTGTCACGACGATGTATAACGTGAACTTCATCAGCGATATTTGATAAGTAAAGTGCTTCTTCAACAGCAGTGTTACCACCGCCTACAACCGCTACTTTTTGACCACGGTAGAAGAAACCATCACAGGTTGCACAAGCAGAAACACCACGACCTTGGAAGTTAGTCTCTGATTCTAAACCTAAGTATTTAGCCGACGCGCCTGTTGCGATAATTAATGCATCACACGTATAAGTGCCTGAGTCACCAGTTAAAGTGAAAGGGCGCTTTGAAACATCAACTTTATTAATATGATCAAAAACAATTTCAGTCTCGAAACGTTCAGCGTGTTCTTTCATACGGTCCATTAATGCTGGGCCTGTTAAACCGTGTGCATCGCCAGGCCAGTTTTCAACTTCAGTGGTTGTCGTTAATTGACCACCTTGCTGAATACCAGTGATAAGAACAGGGTTAAGGTTGGCACGTGCTGCGTATACCGCTGCCGTGTAACCAGCTGGGCCAGAACCTAAGATTAATAGTTTACAGTGTTTTGCGTCACTCATGGTTTTTCCTAAAAACGTTTCAATACGATGTCTATGCGCCCGATTCTAAGAAAAACAAGGCGGATGTAAACAAAAGCCCTGATTATTTTTTTAGTCAAATCGCTAAGCTGTCAAATAATCCTTACTTATTATAATTTAAATAACTCTTTTTGCTCATAAAACAGGCTAATTACAAATTGTTCTGTGATCAAAGTACGGTAATTCATGACCAAGCAATATTTTTTTGGTATGTTTTAGCTAATTTTGATATTAGCTCTTGGTATGAGCTAACTAAACGAACAGGCAATTATGGTATTTTGGCAGGAAAAGCCCGCTTTTGGGCTGACTACAGAAGACGTACAAGTCTTAACCAATGCAAAAGAGTATCGCACTGAACTATTGCGTTTAATTGGTGCAGCGAAAAAAAGAATTTATATTACTGCTTTATATTTGCAAGACGATGAAGCTGGGCGAGAAATATTAACAGCGTTACATGAGGCATCACTTGCTAACCCTGAGTTAGAAGTAAAAGTGCTCGTTGATTTTCACCGTGCTCAACGTGGTTTAATTGGTGCGGCTAAGTCTGATGGCAATGCCAGCATGTATTGTGATTTTCAAGAGCAGTATCAATCAAATGTTAAAGTTCATGGTGTTCCAGTAAAAGCCAAAGAGCTTTTCGGAGTCCTGCATTTAAAAGGCTTTGTGATTGACGACACATTATTATACAGCGGCGCAAGCTTAAATAATGTGTATCTGCAGCAAGACGAACGTTACCGTTTAGACCGCTACTTTTTAGTTCGTCAAGCTGGTTTGTGTAATTCGGTCATCGAATTTATAGAAACACATCTTTTAAGCTCAGCAGCAGTGCCACGTATTGATATGCGTCCACTGGTAAAGTTTAATGATATTAAAGTCGCGCAAAAACAATTGATGCGTGAACTTAAATCGGCAAGTTACGAAAGTGCTGCAGAAGCCAGTGCCGGTGACTTGGGTGTGCGTTTATTTTTAGGTTTAGGACGCAGAAGTAATAAGCTGAATCGTTTAATTAAGTCGTTATTCGATACCACAGAGCAAGAACTCGTTCTTTATACCCCTTACTTTAACTTTCCGGCACCATTAATGCGTTCATTACGCCGTTTATTGAAGCAAGGCAAGCAAGTAACTATTGTGGTAGGGGATAAAACCGCAAACGATTTTTACCTGCCGCCAAGTGAGCCGTTTAGTAAAATTGGTGCATTACCTTATTTATATGAAACCATTTTGTATAAGTTTTTAAAGTCACAAAAACGCCACATCAGTAATGGTAATTTGAATGTTTACCTTTGGAAACATGAAAGTAATTCTTTTCACTTAAAAGGGATTTGCTCAGATAAGCGCTTACATTTATTAAGTGGGCATAATTTAAATCCGCGCGCATGGGGCTTAGATATCGAAAACGGTATTTTAATTGACGACCCTAAGCAGCATATTCTTGAGCAAATAGAAAATGAAAAACAAGCTATTTTGCAGCATTGTCGTCGTTTAACAGGTCCACAGGATTTAGAGACGATGGATGACTATCCTGCACCGGTTAAAAAGCTATTGGGGCAGGCTAAACGTGTAAAAGTTGATTTTATTATCAAACGTTTTATTTAATCGAAAATTAAAAAAGCAGCGAAAGCTGCTTTTTTGTATCTAGGTATTAGCAATCTGCTTTATTTTTGCTGAGCATCTAAAGACTGGCCGTTCACCTCTTTAGAGTCGTCGCTCATCAAGTATAAATAAGTTGGCATTAAATCTTCTGGTGTTGCTAACTTATCTCTATCTTCACCAGGGTATGCTGATGCACGCATCGATGTGCGGGTAGCACCTGGGTTAATACAGTTTACGCGAATATTGGTTTTACCCACTTCACAAGCCCAAGTTTGCATCATACCTTCAACAGCAAATTTTGAGATTGCATACGCCCCCCAGTGTTCACGGCCTTGGCGACCAACACCTGACGAAGTAAAAATAACAGATGCGCTATCAGATTTGCGAAGCAGTGGGAACATGAATTTAGTGATCATAGCTTGTGCAGTTACATTCACTTTCATGATGTTTTCAAAGGTAGAAACACAGAAATGTTCAAGTGGGCCCAATGAACCTAAAATACCAGCGTTATTGAGTAAACCATCTAACTTACCGAACTGCATTTCGATGGTTGCAGCTAAGTCACGGTAGTTTTGTTTTGTGGCACCTTTTAGGTCCATTGGCACAATAGCCGGTTGTGGATAGCCTGCATTTACGATTTCATCATAAACACATTCAAGTTTATTGGTTGTTTTTCCAAGTAAAATAACAGTGGCACCATGCTTAGCATAAGTTAATGCGGCAACACGACCAATGCCGTCACCAGCACCTGTTATTAAAATTACTTTGTCTTTTAGCGCATTCTCTGCGGCTTTATAAGTATGCATAAACGTACCATCGATTAGATTTTTCATCATTTTACCATAGCAAAAAGCCAAGTTATCGAATTTATTGCAAATTAAGGTGGCGAAAATTGAAACTTTACGTTAACTTTAACTGGTCTAATGTCTCATTAATAACCTAATTACATTAAATTAACTTAGAATGAAGGTAGTAGAATAACTACTTTTAACCCTGAACACACAATAACAATAAGATTTGCGCGGAGCGAAATTATGAAAAAACTGCTACTCTCACTAGCCATTGCGTCAGCCATTACTGGCTGTGGTGGAGGAGAAACATTAGAAGATGTAAAAAATGATAATCCTCCTGTTCTCCCAACCGCGACAGTAAAATTTGACCCAGCGAATAGTGTAATCTCAGTACCGAATGATTTACTGATGAGTGGTACCCTTGATGGTACTTTAAACATGCCGGGTGAATTAGACGACAACAATGTCAGTGTTGAACGTGCAGCTTATGCTGATCCTCAGCTTGCACTTGGTGCCCTTGATGGCTGGTCAACACAAACTCCGTTTAAAATCGATTTAACTTTTCCTGCGGGTATTTCTCTTGATATGACTTCTGCTGCTTCACCAGGAGCTGTGCGTATTTTTGAAGTTGTAATGGGTGCAAGCCAAACAGATGAAACTTGCTCGCAAGTGCCAGCGGGTATTGCTTGTAAATTAGTGTCTGAATTAACCTTTGGCGTTGACTTCATTACTCAAGGTTCTGGTGATGCGGTTGCTGTTATCCCACTTAAGCCATTTAAAGCGGGAAGCACTTACATTAATGTTCTGACAACATCATTAATGGACTCAGAAGGGCGTTCAATTGAGCCATCTTCAACTTATGCACTAGTGAGCGAAGAGACAACACTTATCACTGATTCGCAAAAGTCACTTCAAGCGGTTATCAATAGCTACGAAGATGCTGTGACATCGGGTGGTGCCATCACAAAAGATGAAATTATCTATTCTGCTGCGATGACAATGCAATCAGCAGGTCAAGTACTTGGTACAGTAAAACAGCTTCTTGCTGCAAGTTTAACGCAAGGTGCACTACCTACGCCGATGGTGCAAATTCCTGAGCAACCTGTTATTACGGTTGAGCAAGTATTCGCATCACAAGGTGTTACAGGTTTATCACCTGTGTTTGGTGGTGTGCAGTATCAAAAGGGTAGCGTAATGTTACCTATGTATTTAGCAACACCAACAGGCACAACGGTCGATGATTTATCAGCGACTTATTGGCAAGGTTTGTGTGATAGTGGTGTAGCTGTGCTTGGTTATGCGGCAGCAGCCGGTGACTCATTCCCAACAGACCCTATTAGCGAAACTGATGGCCTTTGTATGGCGTTAAGTGATGGTAAGTTACGTGATTTAGGGTTAGATCAAACAAAACACTTAACTAAGTACAACACAATTCCAAAAACTCAAAGCATTGCTAATGTGCCAGTGCAAATTACTAAACCAATTTTACCTGTGATCAATGCTATTAGAGCAAATATTGGCTTAGATGCATTGAGCATGCCTGAGACAGGCTGGCCTGTTGTTATCCTTCAGCACGGTATTACTTCTAAAAAAGAAGATATGCTAGCTATTACCGCACAGCTAACAATGCAAGGCTTTGCAACAGCCGCAATCGATCACCCTATGCATGGTGAGCGTGGTGTAGATGTAGACGGCGACGGTACTGATGACTTTAATGCCTCTACAGGTTCTGTATTGAGCTATATGAACTTACAGTCATTATTAGTAGCGCGTGATAGCTTACGCCAATCAGTTGCTGATTTACTTGGCTTACGCTTAGGTCTTAACTTTACAGGTGCTGCTGATTTAAATGCGCAAGATGTATCATTCTTAGGCCATTCATTAGGCTCGGTAGTTGCTCCAGCATTTGTTGCTGTGACTAATGCACCGCTAGCTGACCAAGTTGATCCAATGTTCAACGTTAAAAGCGTAGCACTTGCCAGTGGTGGCGGTGGTATCGCCAGCTTCTTAATTGAGTCAAATACATTTGGCCCATTTGTACAAGGCTCTGTATTACTTGCAGCAGGCACAGCTGAATCAGCGGAGTTTGGTGCTTATACTCAAAATGAAGCGCTATCGAACTGTGGTTCACTTGCGTCTAACCAAACGGCTTTCGTTACATGTGCTTATAAAGAGTACGTAAGTTCGTTAACAATGGCAGGCGAAACAGCAAAATTAGCTAACATTCAAAGTGTGATCACTCAGTTTGCCTTTGCTGCGCAAACAGCACTTGATAGCGGCGACCCATCTAACTACGCAGCATCTGTTGCGGCGCTTGGTACGCCAGTCTACATGAGCGTAATAGTAGGTGATGGTGAAAATAATAATGCTGATATGGTTATTCCACCTATGGTAGCGAGTAACCCAATTGCTGGTAGTTTACCTCTTGCTAACTTAATGGGTTTATCAACGGTAGCTGAAACACAAGGTCCAACAGCTGATGCAATGAGTTATGTGGTTAAATTCACTAAAGGCCATCACAGTTCAATGTTAACACCTGCTGCAACGGCAGATTCAGGTGCAACTGCTGAAGAAAGTGCGGCGGCAACTGCAGAAATGCAATTGCAAATCGCGACTTTCCTAGCTAGCCGTGGTCAGTATCTTCAGGTTACTAATACAGAAGTCGTTACTGAATAATCGAAACCTTACTAATTAAGTAATAACCAATTAAGTAAAAAGCCACATCTTGTGGCTTTTTTTTACTTTAAAGCGTGGTAAATTGTGCCGATGCAATAATAAATGGAGAGTTTGATTGGAATTTTTATATGAATACGGGTTATTTTTTGCAAAGACCCTGACATTTGTCATCGCAATTGCTGTGATTGTTGCCATTATCATGGGCGCTGCAGTGAAACCCAAAGCGAAGAAAGGGGAGATAACGATTGATGATTTGAGTGAGCAACTTGATGATCTAAAACAAAGCTTTATCGAAAATACTCTTTCAAAAAAAGAGCTCAAGGCTCACCAAAAACAGCAAAAAGCTGAGACTAAAAAACAGCAAAACGACGAGCCTAAATCACGTTTATATGTAATTGACTTTAATGGCAGTGTTGATGCCCACGAAGTAGAAAGCCTACGAGAAGAAATTACCGCTATTTTAACCATTGCCGACAAAGAAAAAGATCGCGTGCTGGTACGCCTTGAAAGTGGTGGTGGTGTGGTACACGGCTATGGCCTTGCTGCCTCTCAACTACAACGCTTACGTAATGCTGGAATTCATTTAACTGTTGCTATTGATAAAGTAGCAGCAAGTGGTGGCTATATGATGGCCTGTGTGGCCAATGAGATTATTGCAGCACCTTTTGCAATTGTTGGCTCGATTGGCGTTATTGCACAAATTCCTAACTTTAATAAAATCTTGAAAAAGAATGATGTTGATTTTGAGCAAATCACCGCAGGTGAGTACAAACGCACGTTAACTATTTTTGGTGAGAATACTGATAAAGGCCGTGAAAAATTCAAAGAAGAAATTGAACAGACTCACGGTTTATTTAAAACCTTTGTGAGTGAGCAGCGTCCATCTCTAGATATTGATACTGTTGCAACCGGTGAGCATTGGTTTGCTACCCAAGCGTTCGATAAAGGTTTAGTTGATAAGATTGACACAAGTGATGATATCTTATTGAGCCAAGCGAAAGAGCGTCAAATTTATAAAGTTAAATACCGTATAAAGAAGAATTTAAGCGATAAGCTAGCCGTTGGTTTAAGTTCTGGAGTAAGTAAAGCGGGTGTTAGTTTAATGTCACGTTTTAAAGGCTTAAATCCATAATCAAGCACTATCAATAAAAAACCCGCTAACTTAGCGGGTTTTTTATGGGCTGCAGATAAGTAATTACTTAATTGACTTATGATAGTCCTCTAAATCTTTAGCGGCATTAGGGTCATTAAATACGTCCTCATCAAATTCACCTTCAGATTTTGCAACCACACAGGTAACCATACAGTCACCGGTTACGTTGACAGCGGTACGTGTCATATCGAGTAAACGGTCAACACCAATGATGATAGCAATACCTTCTACAGGTAAGCCTACTTGGTTTAACACCATGGCTAACATAATAAGACCAACACCAGGTACACCCGCAGTACCCACAGAAGCAAGTGTTGCGGTTAAAATTACCATTAAGTAATCAGAAATTGTTAAATCAACTGAAAATACCTGTGCGATGAACACGGTCGCAACACCTTGCATAATTGCTGTGCCGTCCATGTTAATGGTTGCGCCTAAAGGCACAGTAAACGAAGCAACTGAGTTGTGCGCACCTAACTTCTTGCTCGCAGTTTCAAGGGTAATAGGCATAGTTGCACTTGAGCTAGATGTACTAAATGCAAATAGGCAAGCGTTTTTCATCTTCTTTAAAAACGTAATTGGGTTAAGGCCGGTAAATAACTTTAACAAGACACTGTAGTTAACTAAACCGTGGAACAGAAGTGCAAATACAACCACCCCGAAGTATAAAGCAAGGCTCTTAATTAGCTTTAAGTCGATGGTTGTAAAGAGTTTTGCCATCAAGAAGAACACACCATAAGGTGCAATGTTCATAAGTAAGGTAACTAGCTTTAAAATAACAGTGTTTAAGTCTTCAAAAACATTTGCAACACGTTGGCCTGCTTTACCGCTAAGGGCCATAGCAACACCGAATAATAATGCAAAAACAATAACCTGTAGCATATTGCCACTTGCCATAGCATCAATAGGGTTTGTTGGGAACATACCGATAATGACTTGCGCAAGGGTAGGTGCTTCTTTTGCACTGTAGTTAGCATCCGAAGGTAAATTGATTCCTTCACCTGGGTTAACTAATAAGGCTAAGGTAATAGCAACAGTAATCGCAATTGCGGTCGTTGCTAAATAAAGCAAAATTGACTTACCGCCTAAACGGCCTAATTTTTTAGGGTCGCTTAAGCTACAAGTTCCACAGACTAATGATACAAAAACCAGTGGCACCACAAGCATCTTTAAGCTCGCAATGAAAATTTGACCACCAACATGGAAAATACCATCAACAAAAAATGCTTTAATTGGTAAAGAGAATAACCCTAGTGGAATAAGGAAATCGTCTTCACCCGCTAAAATGGCTTGAAAGATAAAACCAACGATTACACCCAGTACCATACCTACCATGATACGAGATGTAAGGCTTAAAGATCGTACTTTTGACATACACCCAGTCTATTTTTTTATAAATTTTGCCATAGACTACCAGCATGAAGATTTTTATACAGAAAAATTCGATAAATAGTTAAATAATTTCGTTGCCTTTAAAGGAAAAAAATTATGATCTTCGTTTAATTTTTAGGTTAATATTAGGTAAACAATCACATAAGTAAAAAATAGCTAACTAGGGAGAGGTCGATGCCTTTATTGCGATGGCTAAGTGTTTTAGTTTTCATCTCATTGTTAGCCGCCTGTGGCGGTGGAGGATCATTAGATAGTGATTCATCCGATGGAGATGATGACACAACCGTAGAAACAAACTATGTTGTGTCTGTTCAAGGCTACAACCAATCTACTACAGATGAAGCGAGTGCAGTTACAGCTGACACACCGTTAACCATCTCGGCAACATTGACTAATAATGACGAAGCCGTTGTAGGTGCAGTTATTAATTTCAGTCTAGATGGTGACATAGGTCTATTAGACCCAGTTTCTGGAACAGATTTAACTGATTCTGATGGTGTTGCATCAATTACGTTAACTGCGGGTGATACTGCGGGGGCAGGTATTGTTACTGCTACATATGTAATTGATAGTGAGACATATACTGATACGTTTGGTTTTACATCAGATGGCTCTGAAACAGATGACTCGAGTGTTAGCGGTAGTATTACGCTAAGCCTTAACATCGTAGATAGCTCAGGTCAGCCATTCTCTCTAGATAATCCAGTGAGTAAAGATAACAAAGGTACGGTTACTGCGACTTTACTTGATGAAGACACGCCACTCGATGGGCAACTTATTTCATTTACCACTAACTACACAGGTAAAATTACACCAGTACTAGGCACAGCCCTTACCGATGAAAATGGTGAGGCATTTGTAACGCTTAGCAGTGGTGACTCAAAAGGTGCAGGTCAAGTCGTTGCAACTTACACAGATGAAAGTGGTAACAGTATCACAAAAATCGCAGGCTTTATTTCAAATGGTGATGATGCCCCAGTTGAAAGTGCTGAAGCTGAGCTTGATGTTAAACTACTTCAAGGCTGTGCGACTGATTGGGATGCCAATCGCAGTACAACATCTCTTGAAACTACTTACTTAACGTCAGGGTGTACAGTTGTAAATCAATTCTCATCTGACGAACTTATCGATGTAATGGTTAAAGTGACAGATACAAGCTCGGGCGACGGTATCGACGGTATTATCGCTGAGCTTTCAACAGATCTTGGTGGTTTATTACCAGAATCTGGAAAAGCCCTGACTGACAACTTTGGCTTTGCCATTTTAAAATTACAGCCTGGCGCCAATAGTGGTGCGGGCGAGGTTACTGTGACTGCTAAGTCTGTGACTTCTTCAAAAGCATTTGAAATTGCGACAGCTGAATTAAGCGTTGAAATTTCAAATGGTTTATATAACAAGCTTGATGACTCAGGCAATGTTATTGATGACGAATTTGTGCCGCTTGCTGCAGGTGCGACTACTGTTATTACAGTAACAATTTATGATGCAGCTGGTGATTTATATGTTTCTCCTCTTGATGTTGAGTTCACTTCAGGGTGTGTTGAATCAGATTTATCTGTAATGGATGAAACCGCGACGAGTATTAGCGGCATTGCTACAGCAACATACAGAAGCAACGGCTGTAATACTTCACAGGGCGATACAGTAACAGCGACAGTACTAACTGGTGGAACACCAAAAGTGGTATCAGTGAATGTGCCTGTATCAGCAGCTGAAGTAAGCTCAATCGAATTTGTAGAAGCGACAGAAAATGTGCTTGCTCTAAAAGGAACGGGTGGTGTTTCACGCCAAGAAACAAGCCAACTTACTTTTAAACTTACCGATGCAATTGGTAACGTTGCGAAGCAAAAACGTTTAGATTTTCGTTTAACCTCTACCAATGGTGGAATTTCACTCTCTGAAGTTACAGATGCAAGTGGTTATTCTCATGCCAGCGTGTCAACTGACTCAGAAGGTTTAGCTCGAATTCAGATAAACTCTGGTTTTGTTCCACAAGCAGTGCGTGTACAAGCCTGTTATATTCCTGATGACCAGATCCCTGCAAATCAAAATGATAATGTAACTTGTTGGAAAGAGCTTTATGACGAGTGCCTTAAAGATGAAGCAAACCGTGATAGCAATGTTTCATGTCCTTCTGGTGAGCTTTCGTTAGTTGCACTTGATGAGCAAGTAACAAGCGTATCAGATCTTGTTTCAATCAGCTCTGGCTTACCTGATGGGAACAGCTTTACGGCTGCGCCTGAAACAATCAATATTGAAGCGTTAAATTACCCTGGCGATACCACAGATATTTCGGTTTATGTTGCAGATCATTTTAACAACCCTGTACCCGATGGGACTTCAGTTTATATAACGACTGAAGGTGGCGCTGTAGGGACATTAGATGGTGAGGAGTTTAACCCTCAACTTGAATGTAACACGGTTGATGGTGCGTGCGTTGCACAGTGGCGCTCACAAAACCCGATTCCATTTAGTGAAGATAAATGGGGCAATAAAATCAATAGCACTAACCCAAAAACAAGTGCAATTAACTGCGACCTATATTTTGGTGTGGCAGCACCTTGTATGGCGGGTATTTTAAATGCTGCGTTTGATGATGATGGTGTACCTCTCGGTGGTCGCGCAACAGTACTTGTGACTGCAAAAGGTCAAGAGTCATTTATCGACATCAATGGTAATGGACGTTATGACAAAAATGAGTATTACAGTGGTTATGACTTACCTGAAGCGTCTGTTGATCATAATGAAAATGGCGTTTATGACGGTCTAGCTGCAATTTATGACCCAGTTACAGCAGCGGTCACCAAAGCTGCTGAAAACTGTCAAGAAGGTGATGCAAGCGACCCATGTAGTGCAACGAATACTAATGCAGGTCATACAGAAGAAAACTTCGATATTGACTTAAATGAGATGCATACACTTGCTGATGGTAAATACAATGGTCTTGAGTGCTCTGCAGCCGCGACAGATCCTGATGAAGACGCAACATTTGAGACTTTATGTACCAAAGAGCTTATTGATGTTCGTGACTCATTTGAGATTATTATGTCAGGAAGCTTTGCATACAGTCGTTTTGTAGTAACAAAAGATGAGCTACGTAACCGCTTTGCTGAAGCACTTGCTGAAACAACAGAAGACGATCCAACTGTATTTACAGATAATGCAATGCAACTTGCTGTGGATATTGAGAACTGTAGTACAATTTATCGACAAGCAGATACGCAGTCAGGTGCTATTATTGCTCGTTTAGAAGCCACAGCGAATACTGACTACTGTGATTTAGGCTCAATTAACATTACTACCGCTGATTCAGGTAACCAGTTGTCAGCGCTGAGTTTTGAGCTTTATTTCTCTGATATTTACAACAACCCAATGCCTTCAGGCACCGCGGTTGCAATTAGTGCAGATAATGGTGATTATAGTGGTACATCTGGTTTTGATATTGGTAATACAAGCCAAACAACAGCGACTGGGGTTGCCCTTACGATTAGCCGTGAAGCTGATCCAAATGATAAAACAGATGGTTTCTTAACTGTTGAATTCACAACAGGTAAAGACAATGTATCAACTGCTACAATAGCAATAAGTGACGATGGCTAATTAAGTAGATAATTGTTTAAATTTAAAAAAATGCCAACCAGAAGGTTGGCATTTTTGTTGCTGTTCTATATATTCCCCTTGAAATTACCGCAAAACACCACATTGACTAAATTAGCAACAAAAATTGTTTAATTATTCACTCAATGAAGAAAAGTTTCTATTAAAAGCTTGTAACAATTGGTGTTTGTAGATATACCTATAAATATTCGTGCTCCAATGTTAAAAAATCATACTTATTTGTTTAATGTGATGGATATACATTTATAAGGGCAAAAAACTTTTAAAATACTCGGTCAGAAATAGGCAGCTATGGGCAAATCACTTGTAATTGTAGAGTCTCCAGCAAAGGCAAAAACAATTAATAAATACTTAGGTAACGATTTCATCGTAAAGTCCAGCGTTGGACATGTGCGTGATCTACCAACTTCAGGTTCAGGCAAAACGAAGACTGCAGCGACGAAAACGCCTGCTGAAGTTCGAAAAATGTCACCAGAAGAAAAAGCTGCCTATAAGAAGCAACGCGATTATAAAAATCTTGTTGCTCGCATGGGTATAGATCCTGAAAAAGGCTGGGAACCACATTACGAAGTTTTACCGGGCAAAGAGAAAGTTGTACAAGAATTAAAAAAACTTGCTGAAAACGCCGATAAAATCTATCTCGCAACCGATTTGGATAGAGAAGGGGAAGCCATTGCATGGCACCTCGAGCAGATTATCGGTGGTGAACCTGAAAAGTATAAACGAGTTGTTTTTAACGAGATCACTAAGAATGCGATTCAGCAAGCATTCGAAACACCAGGTGAATTAAACACTGACATGGTTTACGCACAGCAAGCGCGTCGTTTCCTTGACCGTGTAGTGGGCTTTATGGTGTCGCCATTATTGTGGGCTAAAGTGGCACGTGGCTTATCAGCCGGTCGTGTGCAATCTGTTGCAGTTCGTTTACTTGTTGAACGTGAACGCGAAATCAAAGCATTTATTCCTGAAGAGTTCTGGGATATCCATGCTGATGTTAAAAATACAGAAGCAGCTTTACGCCTAGAAGTGACCAAACACGCTGACAAGCCTTTTAAGCCAGTTAATGAAGAGCAGGCGATGTCTGCCGTTAGTCAACTTGAAAAAGCCGACTACAAGGTCATTAGCGTTGAAGAAAAACCTAGTAAGAGTAAACCAAGTGCACCATTTATTACTTCAACCATGCAACAGGCAGCAAGTACACGCCTAGGTTATGGTGTTAAGAAGACCATGATGCTGGCTCAACGCTTATATGAAGCAGGTCACATTACTTATATGCGTACCGATTCAACTAACTTATCGAAAGATGCGGTTGAAATGTGTCGTGATTACGTGACAGAGCAGTTTGGTGAGAAGTATTTACCGAAAGCACCGATTAGTTATAGCTCTAAAGGCAATGCACAAGAGGCGCACGAAGCGATTCGTCCTTCTAGTGTTACTGTGTTGTCTGGTCATTTAGACGGTGTTGAAGCGGACGCTAAAAAACTCTACGAATTAATTTGGCGTCAGTTTGTTGCCTGCCAAATGGTTCCAGCAGAATACGACTTAACAACTTTAACGGTTGGTGCCGGTGATTATCAGTTAAAAGCAAAAGGCCGCGTGCTTCGTTTTGATGGTTGGACTAAAGTTCAGCCAGCTGTTCGTAAAAAGAACGAAGAAGATCAATCACTGCCTGCAGTTAAAGAAGGTGATGTACTGACCCTTGTTGAGTTAGATCCTAAACAACATTTTACAAAGCCACCTGCACGTTTTAGTGAAGCAAGCTTAGTTAAAGAATTAGAAAAGCGCGGCATCGGCCGTCCTTCTACGTATGCATCTATTATCTCAACGATTCAAGACCGTGGTTACGTACGTGTTGAAAACCGCCGTTTCTTCGCCGAAAAAATGGGTGAGATTGTTACAGACCGCTTAGTTGAAAACTTCGAAGATCTGATGAACTTTGATTTTACCGCTAAGATGGAAGGTCGTCTGGATGATATTGCTGAAGGTGAGCGTGTTTGGACACAAGTTCTTGATAAATTCTATGCAGACTTTTCAACTCAGCTTGAAATTGCCTCTGGCGATGAAGAGCGCGGTGGTATGCGCCAAAACCAAATGGTTGAGACTGATATCGATTGTCCGACTTGTGGTCGTAAGATGGGTATTCGTACTGCATCAACCGGTGTATTCTTAGGTTGTACGGGTTACAACCTGCCACCTAAAGAGCGTTGTACTACGACCATGAACTTGGTGCCAGGCGATGAAGCCATTGCGGCTGATGTGGAAGATGTAGAAACTGAATCTTTGATGCAAATGAAGCGTTGCCCAATCTGTGAAACGGCAATGGATTCATACCTGATCGACGAAACACGTAAATTACATGTGTGCGGTAACAATCCAGCGTGTAAGGGTTATATCGTTGAACAAGGTACCTTTAAAATTAAAGGTTACGACGGCCCAATTATCGAATGTGATAAATGTGGCTCAGATATGCAGTTAAAATCGGGTCGTTTTGGTAAGTACTTCGGTTGTAGTAATGAAGAGTGTAAAAATACACGTAAGTTACTTAAAAACGGTGAAGCCGCGCCACCAAAAGAAGATCCAGTTCATTTACCTGAACTTGAATGTGAAAAATCAGAAGCTTACTTTGTACTGCGTGATGGTGCATCGGGTATTTTCTTAGCTGCAAATACCTTCCCTAAATCACGTGAAACGCGTGCGCCAAAAGTGGAAGAATTAAAACGTTTCAGAGACCGTATTTCTGAAAAGTTTTATTACCTTGCTGACGCACCTGCAAAAGACCCTGATGGTAATCCTTCAGTTGTTCGTTACAGCCGTAAAAATAAAGAGCAGTATGTAATGAGTGAAGTAGATGGTAAAGCCACAGGCTGGACTGCTCACTACCAAAATGGCAAGTGGGTAGAAGAGAGCAAAAAGAAAGCCCCAGCTAAGAAAAAAGCGGCGGCTAAAAAGTAAATTTACATCTATCTTGATTATAAAAAGGGATTGCAATTGCAATCCCTTTTTTGTGCTTGTATGACACTGCGAATGTCGTTTTTTACCAATATTTGCTTTTAGGCTGTTGTTATTCTGTCATCAACATCAAGACAGGAGATTTAAAATGCAAACACGTTTATCACAACAGCAGCTATATTCACTCAACCCAGGACTTGTTAAACATTTAACTGGGCTCAGCGCACTGCCAGAAGATACAAATATAACCGCGAAGCTCGCTGATTTAGTAAGACTAAGAGTGTCGCAAATTAATGGCTGTGGGTTTTGTCAGCATATGCATTCAGCAGAGCTGAGAAGCCAAGGTGAGCGTCAACAGCGACTCGATGTACTAGCCGCTTGGCGTGAAGTCCTTGTATTTTCAGAACAAGAAACTGCAGCACTCGCTTGGGCGGAAGCCTTAACAAATATTATTGATAAACATGTTGAAGACGATGTTTACAACCAAGTGTCTGCTATTTTTAACGAAAAAGACATCGTGGTATTAACGACGGTAGTACTTGAGATAAACAGCTGGAATCGCATAGTTAAAGCGTTTCACTTTATCCCTGAGTTAACAGAATAAGGAATGGTGATGAAGTTTACACTCGCACCTAAAGTTAATGCGTTGGTGAATATCATATCAGCATGTACTTTTTTCTTTGGTAGTACCTTATTTCTACCTGCATTTATAGAATATGCCACAGTGGGGGTGGTGTTATTCATGGTAGGTTCGTTATTATTTTTATTAAGTGCATTAGCTGATTATTACAGTCATTAAAAACAAAAAACCGGAGCGCACATCATTGTGTCATTCCGGTTTTTCTATATTCTAAGTAGGCGTAAAATTAGATTTGTACGTCTTTTACTTTTTTATAGCCTTCAGCTTCAAGCTCATCGTTTAAACATTTTAATACGTATGGCTTTAACTCTTCGTTGCTGATGTCATCATCTTTTGCCCAGTTTAAGCACATTTCAGTGTATTCTTTGATCATTTCAGCTGATGCTTCAGGTGCTTCGTTAGCGATTGCATTCGTTGCTGACACACTTAAAACAGGTGCCAAAATTAGTGCTAGCAATGCTTTTTTCATTTAATTATTCCTAATCAACAAAAGTAATTATTACCGGCTCAATTGCACAGTAATGGTGCGCAATGTGTATCTCACTTTGCTTGAGTGAATTTATAAACTAAATTTCAAAAAAAGATAACGAAAAATTTTTATCGTAAAGATAAGCAAAAAATAACCATTCTTTTGCTTCTAATGCTGGTAATCGTAAGGTCAAAACACGTATTATCGCGCTAATTTTAAAAGAAAAGTGAACTAACTTATGTCTGAACAAGTGACTCATTCAAAAATAAAGAAAGTACCAACCAAACTAGAGCAAGTTGTGGAGACTTTTATCTTTCGCTCGCGTTGGTTATTAGCACCATTCTTTATTGGCTTATTAGTCGCTGTGGTATTACTGCTGCTAAAGTTCTTTATGTATTTATACAGTATGGCCTTAAATACGTTCACTGCGTCAAACCAAGAGCTTTTGGTAGGTATTTTGACTTTAGTTGACACTGCACTACTAGCAGGGCTTTTGCTTATCATCATTTTCAGTGGCTACGAAAATTTTGTGTCAAAGTTGAATATAGACAACCATGAAGACAGGCCTGTGTGGATGGGTAAAGTTGGTTTCTCGGGTCTGAAGATGAAACTGATAAGCGCTATTGTCGCTATATCGGCTGTGGAGCTTTTAAAAGTCTTTATTAGCTCGAACAACCATTCAACAGATGAGCTACTCTGGAAGGTGTTAATACATGTCACGTTTGTGGTGTCGGGGGTGTTGTTTGCGCTCACAGATTACATTAATAGTAAAACCATGAACCACTAATACCACGATTAGGAATAAAAAAGCCCTGCATTGCAGGGCTTGGTTTTTAACAACTGATTATTAATTCAGGGTTGCGTAAAAGCAACCGAACCCGGGCAGAGTGACTGTATTATTGTTTAATTCAGCTGTGTGATGAGATATCTCAGTATGCTGTGAAGACACAGAATCAGAGATTATCAGTTCACTACTTTGTGCGCCTAAGTTGAATGCACAAAGCATTTTAGTGTCGTTAAGTGTTCTATAAAAAGCAAGCACTGGCTCTTGCGTTTCGATAAATTCAATATCGCCTTCTAACAATACGTTCTTATCTTTACGCCATGCCATAAATTCACGATAAGCATTCAAAATTGAATCTTTATCTTGATCTTGCGTATTTACGGCGACTGATTTGTGCGCATCGCCCACAGGTAGCCAAGGTTTTACTGTTGAGAAACCTGCTTGCTCAGCATCTGCTGCATCCCATGGCATTGGTGTACGACACCCGTCACGTCCTTTAAAGTTTGGCCAAAATGTAATGCCATATGGGTCTTGTAAGTCTTCAAATGCAACTTCAGCTTCACCTAAACCAAGTTCTTCACCTTGGTACATACAAACGCTACCACGTAACGAAGCAAGTAGGGCTGTTAGCATCTTACATTGCTGAGGCTCAATTTTTTCACCTTGACTCCAACGGCTAGCAACACGTTCAACGTCGTGGTTGCTAAATGCCCAACATGGCCAACCTTCGGTCATGCGCTGCTCTAAGGTGGTAACTGTAGTACGAATATATTCCGCGCTATAGTCGTTAGTAAGTAGCTCAAAGCTATAACCCATATGAAGTTTGTCACCACCTGATGTGTACTCAGCCATGGTTGCGAGTGAATCTTCAGATGAGATTTCTCCTAATGCAACTGTACCAGGGTACTTGTTTAGTAGGGCACGAATGTCCTGCATAAAACTAAGGTTTTCAGGTTGCGTATTATTGTAGTAGTGATACTGGAACGCATAAGGGTTGTCTTCGCTAAAGCCACGGCCTTGACGTTTCTCTGGTGGCTTAGCTGGATTATCACGTAATTGAGCATCGTGATAGCAAAAGTTAATTGCATCTAAACGGAAGCCATCAACGCCTTTCTTCAGCCAAAACTCAACATTATCTAATACTGCTTTGCGTACTTCAGGGTTATGGAAGTTTAAATCTGGCTGCTCAGCAAAGAAGTTATGTAAGTAATATTGACCACGACGCGGTTCCCATTGCCATGCAGGGCCACCAAAAATTGATAACCAGTTATTTGGCTGTGTGCCATCAGGCTTTGCATCAGCCCAAACGTACCAATCTGATTTGTCGTTGGTTTTATCTTCACGGCTATCAAGGAACCATTGATGTTGATCTGAGGTATGGCTCAATACCTGATCAATAATGATCTTAATATCACGTTGATGAGCTTGTGCGATGAGTTCATCAAAATCGTCAAGGTTACCAAACAATGGGTCGATATCACGATAGTCACTGATGTCATAACCAAAGTCTTTCATTGGTGATTTAAAGAAAGGTGAAACCCAAATAGCATCAACACCTAGGCTTTTAATATAATCAATACGATCAATGATACCTTTGATATCACCAATGCCATCGCCATTGGTGTCTTGGAAACTGCGCGGGTAAACTTGATAAATAACCGCACCTTTATACCACTGCTTTTGAGCCATGTTTTTCTCCATCGTGACACTCAGTGTATGTAAACTGTTAGGCAACCGTTAATGCAATATGTTGCCGGAATGTCAAAAGCATACGTGAAGGGTGAGATACTGTAAAAACTCTGCATACGTATGCACGCCAAATTCATCTTTGTTCTCAGTAAAATTTATTAACTTGATTTAAAAGTAAACAACTCGAATTTCTATCAATAAAATTTACCAATTAGGTTTGCTGAGTTTTAATTATGATCGCGAACGCCAGCTTGGTGCATAATATAGCTGGCTTACACCATAATGGTGCAGGGGTTGTATTGGTAAGACCAATTATCATTGGTATAGACTACTACCTTTAATAATTGCGTTAAGTCACCATTTAAGCGAGATAAATGGCTTAGTACCTATTTGTGTAACCAAATTTGGGGCGAAAATATAGCGAAAATGTTTCAATACTATTAAATCACACAATAAAATTGATAAATCATTTATATTCATATGGTTACAATTCTATTTTGTAAAAATGTTGTTAATGTTCGTGGTGGTGGACTACGCTGAATACGTATGCATAAATTTGTTAAGAAAATAATCAGAGCGTTAATATTCAATTCGACAACAAAATCAGTCAGCGAATTACAGCTATTATGTTAATGAATAACTGCAACACGTTGGCATTACAATTTGGGTAATGGGAAAACATCATGTCTATGTTCAAACCAAGTATATTAACTCTGGCTTTAACAGCCGCAGGTTTAAATAGCTTTGTAGCTTATGCTGCAGAAGAAGACCAAAAAGCAAAAAACGATAACGTTGAAGTTATCGAAGTAAAAGGTTTTCGTGGCAGTGTTGTAGAATCTATTAATACTAAACGCTTCACTCCTGAAGTTGTTGAGTCAATCTCAGCAGAAGATATCGGTAAATTACCTGATTCATCAATCGCAGAATCAATCGCACGCCTTCCTGGTTTAACAGCACAACGTCTAGACGGTCGAGCTAGCCGTGTAAGTGTTCGTGGTTTCAGTGAAAACGAAAGTGCAACAACATTCAACGGTCGTGAGCAAGTTTCAATCGGCGACAACCGTGGCGTTGAATTTGACCTTTACCCATCAGAAATTATGAGTGGCGTAACGGTATATAAAACTCCAAGCGCAGGCATTGATGCTGAAGGTATCGCTGGCGTTATCGACATGCAAACTGTTAAACCTTTAAGTAAAGGTGAACAAGTTATCATGTTCAACGGCCAATACGAGCAAACGGGTTTTGACAAATTAAACCCAGACGGTGACGATAAAGGTTTCCGTGGTACGGTTTCTTACATTGACCAATTTGCAGATGACACAATCGGTGTTGCATTCGCTTACAACACGATGAGCTCTCCAAACCAAGAAAAACGTTGGAACTCTTGGGGTTACCCTGAATTTACAGGTGAAGATGGTAATACGTACTCAATTTTAGGTGGTGCTAAGCCATTCGTACGTTCATCGACTCTTGAACGTGATACAGCAATGCTTGTTATTGAAGCTGCGCCGACTGATCGCCTAAACATGACATTTGATGCTTTATATGTAGATTTCTCTGATGAGAAAATCTTACGTGGTATCGAAGTGCCATTTGCATGGGGCCAAGGTTCAATTGACCCAAGTTCAGCTGTTGTTGACGCAGATTCTGGTTTCATCACAAGCGCAGTAACAGAAGGCCAACGTGTTGTTGTTCGTAATGACTACGAAGAGCGTAACGCAGAACTAACTCAGTTTGGTTTTAATGCAAAATACGACATTAGCGATGATTGGTCAGTAGAATTTGACGTAAGCCGCTCTGAAGTTGAGCGTCAAATCTGGAGTATCGAAAGCTACTCAGGTACAGGCCGTGGTGATGCAAATGGTGTTGCTGATACGATTGGTTATGAGTTTGACGGTGGTAACACTGGCGCACAATTCAGCCATAACCTTGATTACAGCGATTATGACTTAATTCAACTTGGTGGTCCATTATCTTGGGGTGCAAGTGCTGCACTTAACGATAAATACGGCTTAACAGGTACTGAGTATCAAAACACAGCACAAGATGGTTTCATCAACGCACCAGAAATCAATGATGAATTAAGCACATTGAAACTTGCTGCAAGCAAAGTACTTGATAACGCTTACATCAGCCGTGTGTCATTCGGTATGTCATACCGTGACCGTGAAAAGAGCAAGTTGTCTGAAGGTTATTTCATGACACTAAAAGACTTCTCTTTATCAAACCCAGGTATGTTATCTATCCCTGAACAATACCGTTTAGGCACGGCTAGCCTTGATTTCATTGGTATGGGCAACATGGTTGCTTATGATACCAACGGTCTGGTGAATGATGGTTACTATAGCCTTCTTCAAGAAAGCTTAACTGATTCAAAACACAAGACACAGTCTTGGACAGTTCAAGAGGAAGTAACCGCGTTCTTCGCACAAGCTGACATTAATGCAGAGCTGGGCTCTATCCCTGTAACAGGTAACGTTGGTGTGCGTTATGTGAAAACTGAACAGTCTTCACAAGGCTTCGCTGCTAATACTGTGGATGGTTTAGTTGTTGTATCTCCAACAGATGTAAGCCATGACTACAGCCACTTCTTGCCAAGCATCAACTTATCGTTTGCAATTGATGAAGAGCAAACTGTACGTTTTGGTGCGGCAAAAACGATTTCTCGTGCTCGCTTAGACGAAATGAACTCATCAGTTAATGCGTCTTACAACCAGCAACCAGATGAAAACGGTAACTACTGGAGCGTATCAGGTGGTAACCCAGAGCTTGAGCCAAAAGAAGCAACTGGTTTTGATTTAAGCTATGAAAACTACTTCCATGAAGAAGGTTACTTCGCTGCAGCTGTATTCTATAAAGATATCACTCAGTGGATTTTTGACGGTACTTATGAAATCGATATGAGCGGTGTAGCTGACCCGTCTACTGGTGAAATCCCTGAAACTTCAACAGGTACAGGTTCAGGTAAAGTGAACGGTGGTTCTGGTGACCTATGGGGTTACGAGCTTTCATTAACTCTACCATTCACTATGTTCAGCGAGTCACTTGATGGTTTTGGTTTAATCGCAAGCCATACAGGTGTTGAGCAAGACTTAACTGACCAAAATGGTAACGATTATGAGCTACCTGGTCTATCTGACCAAATCGATAGCTTAACAGTTTACTTTGAGCGTAACGGTTTCCAAGCGCGTACTAGCATGCGTAAGCGTAGCGACTTTAAAGGTGACGTATACGGTTTAGGTTTTGCGACTACACAAGTTGACATTAAAGGCGAAACAATTTGGGATGCTCAAGTCGGTTATGACTTTAGCGAAGGCGGTGTAGAGAGCCTTGACGGTTTATCTGTAACTTTCCAAGTACAGAACATCACAGAAGAGCCGTTTACGTCACTACAAGGTGATAACTCACTTCAAGTACGTGACTACCAAGACTACGGTCGTACATTCCTGTTAGGCTTCAGCTACAAGCTGTAATTAGCTAAAACAGCGATAGAAAATTGCCCTTGTGATTTGTTTTACAAGGGCTTTTTTATATCAGTGAGCTACACTCAATGAATTGAAATTGGCGTTAGGTGTACTATGGAAACAAAAAAAATAACCAAGGTCGTGATTGCCGGTGGTGGTACTGCAGGGTGGATAACCGCTGCATTACTTAATAAAGTGCTGGGCAAAGTAATTGATATCACGCTGGTAGAGTCAGCAGAGATTGGCACTGTTGGTGTAGGCGAAGCAAGCATCCCACCTATTTTGCATCTAAATGGTGCGCTAGGCATTTCTGAAAAAGAATTTATTAAGGCTACTGGTGCCACGATTAAGCTTGGTATCGAGTTTGAAAATTGGCGCAGCCAAGGCCACAGCTACATGCATGCATTTGGTGAGATAGGTAAGGATTTTCCGTTTTGTGAGTTTTATCATTTTTGGCTAAAAGCAAATCAAGCTAATAATGCACCTGATTTTTGGGATTTTTCACTAAATTATCAAGCTGCAAAAGCACATAAATTTGCTCACCTCAAGCACATTCCTAACACTCAGTTGGCGGGCTTACATTATGCCTACCATTTTGATGCCACTCGTTATGGCGAATTTTTAAAGGAATTAGCCCAATCACGAGGCGTAAAACGCATTGAAGGCAAAATTGAATCGGTTAACCAATGTCATGAAAGCGGGTATATTCGCTCTTTGCTACTTAAAAATGGCGAGCAAATAGACGGCGACTTATTTATTGATTGCACCGGTTTACGTGCTTTATTAATAGAACAAACTCTTAATACCGGCTTTGAAGATTGGTCGCATTGGTTACCATGTGATAGTGCGATTGCGGTGCAAAGTGAATCAGCTTTTGATGCAATTCCTTATACACGTTCAATTGCAAGAGACTCGGGTTGGCAGTGGCAAATTCCATTACAGCATCGTGTAGGCAACGGCATTGTGTATTCTTCTCGTTTCTTATCAGATGAAGCGGCAAAGCAACAGCTCTTAGAAAACCTACCTGCTAAACCACTGACAGAGCCCCGCGTTATTAAGTTTAAAACAGGTCGTCGCTTAAAACAGTGGCATAAAAATGTAGTATCAGTTGGCTTATCAAGCGGATTTTTAGAGCCATTAGAATCGACCAGTATTCATTTAATTCAAAGTGCAGCCATTCGTCTAATTAAGTTTTTTCCTCATCAAGGTATTAAACAAAGCCTTGTGGATGAATTTAATCAACAAAGTAAAACAGAATTTGAGCGAATTCGTGACTTTATTATTCTTCATTACAAGATTACTGAGCGTGATGACAGTGCGTTTTGGCGCTTTTGTAAAGGCATGGATATTCCAAGCAGTCTTAAAAAGAAAATTGAGCTATTTAAAACCAGCGGAAAGCTCGTAAGAGAAGACGATGAGCTATTTGCCGAAGTTGCGTGGCAGCAAGTGATGATAGGGCAAGGGCTAATTGCAGAGGATCACCATCCATTAACTGATGCGTTATCAGACGAGCAATTAAATGAGTTATTTAGCAATCTAAAAACCTTGATTAATAGCACTGTCGAGCAGCTACCGAGCCACAGTCAATTCTTAGAAAAAGTACAAAATTAACTATGAAAAAAACACAATCATTTTTAGCGCTAACGACCGCATTTACACTTTTTAACTCAACAGCAAGTTTTGCTATTACTGCGTCACCAGAAAACTGGTGGGTGGGCATGCAAAATGACTCGTTACAAGTCATGCTTTACGATAACAATATTGCTAACAAAACGTGGCAAATGATGCCTTATAAAGGTGTTGAGTTTAAAGGGGTGACAACAACGAATAACCCTAACTACGCGTTTTTAGATTTAACTATTAGCGATAATGCAAAGGCGGGAACACTAACCTTTAAAGCTGAAGATGGCACAGAATTTACTTACCCATTAAATGCCCGTGATAAACAAAGTGCCAATCGTCATGGCTTTACAAATAAAGATACGCTTTATTTAATCAATCCTGATCGCTTTGTAAATGGTGACCCAAACAATGACACCGTTGCTGGTATGAAGGAGCCTGCAAACCCAAGCTTTAAAGGTGGCCGTCATGGCGGTGATATTCAAGGTGTTATTAATAGCCTAGATTATCTTGAGAACTTAGGCGTGACTCAACTTTGGTTAACACCGGTGCTTGAAAATGACATGCCAAGTTACTCTTATCATGGTTATGCCATTACTGACTTTTACAAAGTTGATCCGCGTATGGGCAGTAATTCGCTTTATAAAACCTTATCTGCAGAAGCGAAAGAGCATGGTATCGGCTTAGTGATGGACATGGTACTTAACCACTTTGGTTCATCGCATCAGTGGATGGCTGATATGCCTACTGCTGATTGGGTTAACTTTGATGGCAAGTTTGAAAACGGTAAAAATGCAACCAGTCACGCCAGACAAACAATCCAAGACCCTCACGCAAGCCAATACGACAAACGTCAATTTAACGATGGTTGGTTTGTTGAGTCTATGCCTGATCTAAATCAGCGCCAGCCGTTATTATCAACGTATTTGATTCAAAATGCCATTTGGTGGATTGAATATGCCAACTTAAGCGGCATTCGTGTTGATACCTACTCATACTCAGATAAAGCATTTTTAGCCGATTGGACTAAAGCCATTATGACCGAGTATCCAAACTTTAATATTGTTGGCGAAGAGTGGACAACCAACCCGGCTATTGCATCTTATTGGCAGCGTGGCAAAGTCAATCAAGATGGTTATACCTCTGATTTACCAAGTGTGATGGACTTCTCATTACAAGAAGCGCTGATCCAAGCACTCAACGAAGAAGAAAGCTGGAATACAGGTTGGGTAAAAGTGTACCAATCGCTAGCTAATGACTTTTTATATGCTGATACAGATAACATTTTAGTGTTTGCTGATAATCATGACATGAGCCGTGTTTACACTGAGCTTGGTCAAGACCTAGCAAAAACAAAATTAGCCATGACGCTGCTGTTAACAACTCGTGGTATTCCACAAATTTATTACGGCACAGAACTGTTACTTGATAACACACCAAGTAATGACCACGGTGATATTCGCATTGACTTCCCGGGTGGGTTTAAAGGTCAAAAAGCGAATGCCTTCACAGGTAAGGGGCTTTCAGCTGATCAGCAAGAGATGTTAGCTAGCATGAAAAAACTGCTTAAGCTTCGTCAAGAAAAACCAGCGTTAAGCGAAGGTCGTTTAATGCATTTTTCACCCAAGCAAGGCGTGTATAGTTATGTGAGAGAACACAATGGCCAAACTGTATTGGTTATTCTTAACAAAAACCAACAAGCCATTGATTGGGATTTAAGCTACATGCAAGAAGCGCTGAAAGGTAATAATAAAGGACGCGATTTAATCAGTGAAAAACGCGTTGATCTTGCAGCGCCAATCCGCTTAAAAGCTATGCAAGCACGCTTAATAGAGCTTGAATAATTGCAACTAATAGGCTGAATACGTATGCATTTACTGTCCGTATGCAGCCCTTAACATTAGTATGAACTGATATTTACAGAAAAATGAAGTAATGATGACAACATACAAACTAACTGCGTTAGTAGTGGCTTCGGTTTTAGGTATAACTGCCTGTGGTAACGATGCGCCAGTACAGCAGAACACGCAAAAGCAGCAATCAGAATCTAGCCAAGCAGCTATCTCTAAGCCTGTGGTTTACCAAGTATTCACTCGATTATTTGGTAACACTAACACCACCAATAAACCGTGGGGCACATTAGAAGAAAATGGGGTAGGTAAATTCGCTGATTTTAATGATGCAGCATTACAAGGCATTAAAGAGCTAGGAACAACACATGTTTGGTACACTGGTGTACCGCGTCATGCTTTAGTAACTGACTATACCGAATACGGTTTGTCACAAGATGACCCTGATGTTGTAAAAGGCCGTGCAGGCTCACCTTATGCAGTGAAAGACTATTACGATGTTAATCCTGATTTAGCAATTAACCCTGAGCGCCGCTTAGAAGAGTTTGTAGAGCTAATTAATCGTACTCATAAGCACGGTATGAAAGTTGTTATTGATATTGTGCCAAATCACGTAGCGCGTAATTACGAGTCAGTCGCCAAGCCTGAGGGCGTAAAGGATTTTGGTGCTGAAGATGACACGACGAAAACCTATGCTCGCGATAATAACTTTTACTATGTAACAGGGCAGTCATTTCAAGTGCCTACCAGCGATAGCTACCAAGTGTTAGGTGGTAACCCGCATCCTCTTGCTGATAATCAGTTTGCCGAAACCCCAGCAAAATGGACGGGTAATGGGGCCCGTGCCGCTAAACCTGACATTAATGATTGGTACGAAACAGTTAAAATCAATTACGGTGTGAAACCAGACGGTAGCTACGACTTCCCAACACTACCGGATGATTACGCTGATAAAGATTACCGTGCGCACTACGCATTTTGGCAAGATAAAGATCTACCAAATAGCTGGTATAAATTCCGCGATATCGCGCTTTATTGGTTAGATAAAGGTGTTGATGGTTTCCGTTATGATATGGCCGAGATGGTGCCTGTTGAGTTTTGGAGCTTTTTAAATTCATCAATCAAGATGCAAAAAAGCGATGCCTTTATTTTGGCTGAGGTATATAACCCAACGCTTTACCGCCCTTATATCCAGCAAGGTAAGATGGATTACCTTTACGACAAAGTCGGTTTTTACGACACGGTTAAAGCTGTGATGCAAGGCAAGCAATCAGCGGATACTATTTTCGATATCCAAAGCCAAGTGGCTGATATTGAACAGCACATGCTGCACTTTTTAGAAAACCATGATGAGCAACGTATTGCTAGCCCAGATTTCGCTGGTAGTAGTGAAAAAGGTAAGCCAGCGATGGTGGTATCTACATTGATGTCGCGCTCGCCAACCTTACTTTATTTTGGTCAAGCTGTCGGTGAAGATGGCTCTGAGGACGGTGGTTTTGGCGACCCAACGCGTACCAGCATTTTCGATTATATGGGGGTACCTGCGCATCAAGCATGGATGAATAATGGTAAATTCGATGGCGGTGCGCTTTCAAAGCAGCAAGCTGATCTTCGCGCTTACTACACCAAGTTGATGTCGTTAAACACACTTCCTGCCATTGTTGGTGGTGACATGCAAGCGGTTGAATTGACAGGCTCAGAGCAAGTTATTGCGTTCACGCGTAAGCTAGGCCAACAACTAGTGCTTGTAGTAAGTAACTTTTCAGAAAACCAACAAAATGTTGAGCTTACTCTTAATCAAGCGTTGTTACCTAAGCTTAACCACAGTGGTTTAACGTTTACTGATAACCTAGAAAATCATGCCGACATTGTGATTCCTGAGGCATCTACTAAGGCGCCAATTCAATTACAACTGAACGGCTTAAGCAGTGCAGTATTTACCTTAAAGGCTGACTATGAATAATAACAAACCAACGCTAAGCTTTTGGCAAATATGGAATATGTGTTTTGGATTCCTTGGTATCCAATTTGGCTTTGCATTACAAAACGGTAATGTAAGCCGCATTTTTCAAACCTTAGGTGCCAATGTTGATGACATTCCAATTCTTTGGGTTGCAGCGCCGCTTACAGGCCTTATTGTTCAGCCGATCATCGGTTATTGGAGTGATAAAACATGGAATAAGTTAGGTCGTCGTCGTCCGTTCTTTTTCTATGGGGCTATTTTAACAACGTTATCGTTATTCATTATGCCTAACTCACCAAGCCTGTGGATTGCGGCGGGTATGTTATGGATCATGGATGCGTCAATTAACGTAACTATGGAGCCATTCCGTGCTCTTGTCAGTGATAACTTACCGAAAAAGCAACGTGCAACTGGTTATGCAATGCAAAGCTTCTTCATTGGTGTTGGTGCGGTTGTCGCGTCTGCATTACCTTGGATGATGACTAACTGGTTCGATATTGCCAATACTGCACCTGCAGGGCAAATTCCAGATTCTGTAAAATTCTCGTTTTACTTTGGCGCAGTAGTATTAATTATTGCTGTGTTTTGGACTGTCTTTACTACTAAAGAATATTCACCAGAAGAACTTGAAAGCTTTCATGAACAAGAGCAAAGCGATGACTCGGGCGATGTTCAAAGTGATGTAAACTTTAACAAAGGCGCTGCAATCTTTACGGTTCTTGGTCTAGTAGTACTTGGTATTGTTACGGGTCTATCGCTTGAAAAAGAGCTTTATTTACTTGCTGGTGGTTTGATTAGCTTTGGTGTTATTCAATTTATTGCTGGTGCTTTAAAGGCTAAAAACGCAACCAGTGGTGGCTTTTATCAAGTTGTGAATGATGTATTCACTATGCCAGAAACGATGAAACAATTGGCTTGGGTACAATTTTTTAGCTGGTTCTCATTGTTTGCAATGTGGATTTACACCACATCGGCAGTAACTAGCTTCCACTACGGCAGCAGTGATACAAGCTCTCTTGCCTACAATAACGGTGCGGATTGGGTTGGTGTATTATTTGCCGCTTACAATGGTTTTGCTGCCATTGCAGCACTGTGTATTCCGGTTATCGTTAAAAAAGTAGGACTAAAAATGGCTCACGCTATCAACCTAGTGCTAGGTGCATTGGGTCTGGTCAGCTTCATTATTATCAAAGATCCAAGTTTACTGATCTGGCCAATGATTGGAGTAGGGTTTGCTTGGGCGTCAATTCTATCTTTACCATACGCAATGTTAAGTACCTCAGTACCAAGTAAAAAAATGGGTGTGTACATGGGTATCTTTAACTTCTTTATTGTTATTCCGCAGCTTTTAGCGGCAAGCGTATTAGGCCTAATTTTACGTCACTTTTTTGATAATCAACCGATTTATGCGTTAGTGCTAGGTGCAGTGTCATTCGTACTAGCAGCGGTCGCTGTACTGCGCGTTAAGCAACAATAATAAGGACACACCATGAAAAAATTTAATCTCATTACAGCAAGCTTGTTAGTGTTAGGTTTAACAGCTTGTAGTTCAGAACAATCAGCTAATACAGCAGTTGAGCAGGTGCCGGCGCCAGGCGCACCGGGTGTTGAGCCTTTTTGGGCATACTCTGGTAAAACGGGGATTGGTACCTCTTACGAGCAATACCAAGATGGCCACTACAGCGACGCAGCTGCTACCGGCAAAGTATCAAAAGTTTGGTTTTCAATCGCGAAAGGCATGATCACCGAAACCATGTTTGGTTTAATTCACCAAGCACAAATCAAAGATATGCAATTTGTTGTAGTTGGTAAAGACTTTACCGTTACAGAAAACGATGATCTCGATGTAAGCATTGATTATTTATACAAAGACGACGCTGGTCGTCCATTATCGCTTGCTTACAAAGTAGTAAGTAAAGATAAACAAGGTCGTTTTACTTTAGAAAAACATATCTTTACAGATCCAAACGGCCAAACATTGTTTGTTCGTAGCGTATTTAATACTGAACTTGAAGGTGTGAAAGCCTACGTTAATGTGAACCCTTACATTGATAACAATGGTTTAGACGATTTTGCAAAAGTAACTGATAAGGGTCTAGTTGCTTGGCAAGATGATAACTTTTTATCTTTACAAGCCGCTCAACCTTTTAAGCAAGCAAGCGTTGGCTTTACGGGTGTAAGTGATGGCTTAAAAGAGTTAAAAGCATCGCAATCATTATCAACGACTTACCAAAGTACTGGTGATAAGTCGGGTAATGTAAGCTTACTTGCAGAGCTTGGTGAAGTATCAAAAAACACCACCTTTGATTTAGCTTTAAGCTTTGGTAATTCTGAAGCTGCAAGCTTAAAAGAAGGTCAAGCAAGTTTAAATCAAGGCTACCAAAAAGTGCTTGCTGCATATAACGGTGAAGGTGCTGCAATTGGTTGGCAAGACTACTTAGCAAGCCTTGAACCTTTAAGCACATTAACTAACAGCACCGCAGATAATGGAAAGTTGCTTTATACCAGCGCCATGGTATTAAAAGCGCAAGAAGATAAAACTCATGCCGGTGCTTTAATTGCGTCACTTTCTAACCCTTGGGGTGAAACGGTGTCGGCTAAAACAGGTTCTACCGGTTATAAAGCGGTTTGGGTACGTGATTTCTATCAAGTAGCAATGGCATTTATGGCCATGGGTGATGCACGTACCGCCAAGACAGCGTTTGAATATCTAGAAAAAGTACAAGTAACAGATAACACACCAGGCAATGGTGGTGACACTGGTTGGTTCTTACAAAAGACTCACGTTGATGGTGAGCTTGAGTGGGTAGGTGTTCAGCTTGACCAAACAGCAATGCCAATTATGCTAGCGTGGAAACTACATCAAGCTGGCGTACTTAGCGATCAAGAGCTGACAGATTGGTATGGCAAAATGTTAAAACCAGCTGCTGATTTCTTAGTTGATGGTGGCCTTGCGAAAATTCTTTGGAACGACACGCAAATTACACCGCCAGCAACGCAACAAGAGCGTTGGGAAGAACAAAATGGTTTTTCACCATCAACAACTGCAGCGGTTGTTGCAGGCCTAGTAACGGCTGCAGATATTGCTAAAAAAGCAGGCGACACTAAAAATGCAGAGCGTTACCTAGCAACGGCTAAAACGTTCAATAGTGAAATTGAAAGTACGATGTTTACGACTCAAGGTAACCTTAAGTCTGAAAACAGCGATGGTGAATATTTCATTCGTATCGGTCAAGACAAAGATCCAAACTCATCAACCACACTTAATGCCAATAACGGGCGTGAAGGCTTTGATAAAAAGCAAATCCTTGATGGTGGATTCTTAGAGCTTGTACGTTATGGTGTTCGTGATGCACTTGCGCCAAGCATTGTAAAAACATTACCAGAGTACGATGACGAAACCTTAGTCGATAATCTGCAAGTGCGTTACACCTTTAATTTTGCTGATGGCTCGGGTTCATTCCCAGGCTACCGCCGCTATGGTAACGATGGTTACGGTGAAGATGAAGTGACAGGTAATAACTATGCCGAAGGTGGCAATAACACCCCTGGTCAACGTGGTCGTGTATGGCCGTTTTTTACAGGTGAACGCGGTCACTATGAAATCGCCGCTGCAAACGCAACCAACAGCCTTGATGCGATGAAGCAACAAGCGATCAAAGACACTTATGTAAAAGGTATGGAAGCATTTGCCAATGAAGGCATGATGTTACCTGAACAAGTTTGGGATGGCGTAGGCAACAATAAAGCAGGCTATCAGCTAGGTGAGGGTACAAACTCAGCCACACCACTGGCTTGGACTCACGCTGAATACATTAAGTTACTCCGTTCAGTGAGCGATAAACATGTATGGGACCATTACCCAGTTGTTGAAGACGCATTGAAGTAAAAACTTATTTAACATGCCCAATATTTATTGGGCATGTTGCTTTTGGCAAAAGGAAAAATAATGTTAAAAAGGATGGCTTTATGTGCTCTATTAGCAGTAAGTACGCAAAGTAAAGCGGATGATTACTTGCTTTACTTTATGGGTGGCCAATCAAATATGGAAGGATTTGGCTTTAATAAAGATTTACCTGCGCAGTATAAAAAACCAGTTGAAAATACCTTACTCTTTTTTGGTAACCCTGTTGCTGATGATGCATTAAATGGTGGTAAAGGTGTTTGGACTAATTTAATGCCTGGCTTTGGAACAGGCGCTAGATCGACAGGTCATTCAATTATTTTATCTGAAAGATTTGGTCCTGAATTGAGTTTTGGTAAACGCTTATCTGAGCTTACAGATAAGAAAATAGCCATTATTAAATATGCACGTGGAGGCTCATCTATTGCGCTTGGGGCATCTGGCTTTGGTACATGGGGGCAGAACTATGCTGACAACACTAAGATTAACCAATGGGATAACTTTCAAACTACCGTAAGAGCTGCGTTAGCTAACAATGATATAGATGGTGATGGTGAAGCCGATACTTTAGTCCCAGCAGGGATCATTTGGATGCAGGGTGAGGCAGATGCCTATCATGAGCAAGCATCTAAGGTTTATTTAGCTAATTTAACAAGTCTGATGAATGATATGAAGATGACTTTTGGCAATATAGAGTTACCAATCATACTTGGCAGAATAGAAGACTCTGGTAAAACACCCCAAACACGAATGATGCCATATATTGAGAGTGTATGGGATGCTCAGGAAAAGTTCGTTAAATCAAATGCTAATGCTCATTTAGTTGCCTTTGATGAGCCTGTCGAATTCATTGAAGATAAATGGCACTATAAAAGTAATTACTATATAAGACTAGGTAACCTTTTTGCAGAAAAAGCAGCCGAAACATTAGCTAAGTAAGCTTCTTTTAAATAGCTACTTAAATAATTAAACCGCCGAATTAACCTCGGCGGTTTTTTGTTTTGCACTTTTTTACAATTTAATTGTGCTTTCCTTATATGGGTACGTTAAGATAGCTTAACTTTAATTCAGTAAACAAAAGCCATTACTATTTGGTGTAATTTGTAGCTGAACAATTAATTCAGGGAAGGTACAAATATGTTCAAGGCTTTATCTACTTTGTTGGGTGTTGGTTTATTGTGTTCTTGTGCAATAAATACAAACGTGGGTGAGTATGTGCTTGGTGATGTTGAAACTTCAGTCCGAGGTCACAATGTTGAAGTATTTACAGAACGCCAATTAGTGAGCCACAGAGCAACATTTCTTGGCCAGGTTTCGAGCTATTATTGCCAATTAGAAAGTGATATGCATTTACCACAAGCGGGTCCGTTTGATGATATTAATGGTTCTAGAAGTCAACTCCAGGACACTCTTAAAAGTAAAGTACAGCAAAGGGGTGGCAACGCGATTGTATTTGGACAGTGTTATATCAGTGCTCATGCAGATACTGATTGCCAAAAAGCGCTGAGTTGTGAAGGGTTTGCGTACCAAGTTGAATATTAAAAACTTTTACTATTTCCATCTCGTTACTTAAGGTCTGGACTGTGGCGAATTATCCTAACGCTATCCTAGGTTTGATGTTACTTTTTCATGCTTCTATTACCAGTTGTGCTGAACTTAAACCCTTCACTACAGATGGTTGCAGCTCTTTTCCTGATGGAACAATAGAACATAAAAACTTATGGTTGGCGTGTTGTACAGCCCATGATCTTGCATATTGGCAAGGGGGTACTTTCAAGCAACGTGAGCAAGCTGATATAGATTTAAAAGCATGTGTTGCACAAGTAGGTGAGCAAGAAATTGCAGTATTGATGCTTGCCGGTGTTAGAGTGGGTGGAACACCTTTTTTACCTACTAGCTTTCGCTGGGGTTATGGCTGGCCATACCCTAAGCTTTATGGTGAACTAACAGAGCAAGAGCGCTTACAAGTTGAAAGTCGTCTAGCTGAGCTTAAAACTAAATAACCTATAGCTATCTAAATTCTTTACAGGTTTTTGATGCATCGTTGATCACAGTTGCTTCAGAGCTTTTGGAAAAATCTGATGACATGTAAAGACCTAATTGATGGTCGGGCATTTTAATGCGTGTAATACCATTAAAGCGGTGAGGCTCAATATCTTTTGCAATCACAGCAGGAAGGGCTGTTATACCAGCTCTGTTCTTAGCCACAAAATCAACGTCTTGTTGCCATGTACTGACTTGATGTTCATGGCTTATCGATTCATTTTTATCAATGCCTAAATATTTAAGCATTAAGGTACGTGCCCCAGTTCCGCGTTTATAGACGATACCATTTTAGTTTGCCTGTCTGCGTAAATTCTCGATACTCAAGTCTGGGTTAGTACTGTGGCTGATTAACTCATATCCAACTTGATAAATTGTTGCTGAGCGAGTCGCAAATAGATCTCTCTGTGGTAACAATAAAAGAGGCATGGCAATATCTACTTCATTGTTTTGCAGCATTTTAATATGCCGTGCTTGCGGTACAGTGATTACGTCGTAGTTGCTATCAAGTTGATTGATAACGCAGCTATAGGCTGATTTTAATTCACCGTTAAATTGTTTGCGTGAGTACTTTAATGACTCGCCATTTTCACTTGATACACCAATAAGCACTTTAGCGGAAATTGAATGACTGAGTGAAATACTCATTAGAGCGAATAAGGTAAATAAAAAACGTAATAAATCTATTTATTAAAACATAATGTGGTAAGAGGTGAGTAATTTAGCAATGGCTACTCATAAATACAATATGGTTGCTGGAGCCAAAGCAGTGTGATTAATTTTACATATCAGCTTGCTGACTATTTCTTACTTTAAAACAATGAAATAAAGAGATTTTTGCTCAGTTAAGCTGAAACTACCGCTGCTAAAATCATGTAGCATTTTGTAGCTTACAGATGAACTATCGAAAGATAAATTAAGAGCTCTGATTGTTCATAACATAGGCTGGGGTCCTAAAATGGAAGATAGGTTATTCACTTACAAAATTACAGGGCATTACCGATATAAACCCTAACATTCACATTAGGCTTCAATTAGTTACCACTTTAATATACATTTAAGATATCGCTTGTACCTGTATTAGGTTTGGGCTAATTTTAACTTGAAAGGGATTTATATGAAAAATGTTAGTAAATGCATTGCCAGCTTATTGTTGCTACTTCCGACGACTATTTTTGCTGCTCAAGAAGTTGTGATTGAAAAGTCAGATAAATTTACCGAACTGTCAAAAGGCTTAAAGGTAAGTGTTAGAACTGGCCCTACAAAAAATGCCAAAATTTATGACTTTTCGACCAAAAAAATAACCATCAACGATGAGCATGGTGCGCCTTTTCAACGTTACTATTTGCAAATTACCACAGCAGATAAAGAATGGGCTAAGGAAATCATTACGTTTGATGATAAAACAAATACAATTGACTTAAATGCACTACTTTTTGGTCAATTGGTAGACACTTCTGAACTGAAGAAATTAGACTCAGCGCACGCTTTTTCTTTATATAATCGCCTTGAAAGTATCCTCTCGGAAGAATACGGAACATTTGAACAGGTTTATAATAATGGCCTTGCTGACTATTTAAATTATATGTCGATAGACGCCGGTTTTGAGAATTACATAGCAAGAACCGGGGGAGCGGGCGATAAACTCACAGAATCACTAAAAGAAATAAAGATGCCGCCTCTTGTTGAACACCAACAATTAATAAGTGAGTTTATTAAGGCTGTAAATCAAAAAGACAAAACATGGTTGTTGGCACAGCAAAGACCTAATTCCTCACAGCGAGACTCGGGAATTTATGCGCGCGGTCTAAACGTGCTGTTTGAGTATTTTGATAGCATAGGTAACCCTACAAAGTTTAATATTACCCGAGAAACACAAGGTCGCTCTTATGACCTTAATTCTAATAAATACTTTATTGTTGAATTACTTGAGCACAAAGGCCGAAGAGAAAAAATAGAGATGGAGTTTATGTTTGTAGATACTTATGGTGGCCGTTTCATTGCTGAATACGACATTACAGGTGTTCGTTTTCGTTAAGTAACGGGTTAAGTAAAGTTGAAAAGCCGCAGGTTACGAAAACGTGCGGCTTTGATATTTCTTCGTTATAGCCCTGCTTTTTTAGCGCGAGCAGCGTGTAGCTTTTTATAGCTTTCGATTAAACGAAGGTGCCTGTCTAAGCCCTCAAGCTTCATGCTGGTTTCTGTTAAACCATAGAACATAACATCGCCGTTGATTGAGCCAACGACTGCATCCATCGTTTCTTGACCAAACATACGGGTGAAGCTATGAATGTAATCTTCAATCTCTAGGTCATCGCTGAGTGCGACTTCCAATGTTGCATGCATTGCTTGGTAGAATAGGCCGCGTTCAACAATGGTATTGTCGTTATACTGTAAGAATGCTTCAACAAGCTCCATTGCTGCTTCTAAATCACCAAGTGCTAAGTAAATAAGTAGCTTCAGCTCAAGAATCGTTAGCTGACCCCACACTGTGTTTTCATCAAACTCAATACCGATTAAGGTGATGATATCTATGTAGTTATCTAGTTCACTTTCTTCTAAGCGCTCAACTAAATCAGCAAGTTGATCTTCTGATAAACGATGCAGGTTTAAGATATCCTCGCGGAAGTTAAGTGATTTATTGGTATTGTCCCAAATCAAGTCTTCCACAGGATAAACTTCTGAGTAATCAGGCACTAAAATACGACATGCAGTACCAAGATCTGAGAACTCAGCAATGTAAGCTTCTTTACCTAAGCTTTCTAAAATACCGAATAAGCTCGCTGTTTCTTCTTCATTGCTACCTGAGAAATCCCATTCAACAAAATCATAATCGTGCTTAGCGCTGAAGAAGCGCCATGAGATCACGCCAGTTGAATCAATGAAGTGCTCTACAAAGTTTTCCGGTTCAGAAACTGCCATACTATTGAATGTTGGCTTAGGTACATCGTTTAAGCCTTCGAAGCTTCTGCCTTGTAATAACTCAGTTAAGCTGCGCTCTAATGCAACTTCAAAGCTTGGGTGCGCACCAAAAGAAGCAAATACACCGCCTGTTTTAGGGTTCATGAGTGTTACGCACATCACTGGGAACTGACCACCTAGCGAGGCATCTTTTACTACAACAGGGAAACCTTGTTCTTCAAGACCATTAATACCCGCAACAATACCTGGGTATTTATTTAAAACGTCCTCTGGAACGTCTGGTAAAACAATTTCTTGTTCTATGATTTGGCGCTTAACTGCACGCTCAAAGATTTCAGATAAACACTGTACTTTTGCTTCGGCAAAGTTGTTACCAGCACTCATACCATTACTTAAGAATAAGTTTTCAATTAGGTTTGAAGGGAAGTAAACCGTTTCACCGTCTGACTGGCGAACATAAGGAATAGAGCAAATACCACGTTCTTTATTACCAGAGTTAGTATCGATTAAGTGTGAGCCACATAGCTCACCATCTGGATTATAAATTTCACGGGTATAATCATCTAATATGCCCTCTGGTAGAGAGTCATCATCAGTCAGAGCAAACCACTTTTCATTTGGGTAATGAACAAACTCGCTATTGGCAATGTCTTCGCCTAAGAACTGATCGTTATAGAAGAAGTTACAGTTTAAGCGCTCAATAAACTCGCCCAAAGCTGAGCATAGCGCGCTTTCTTTAGTTGCACCTTTACCATTGGTAAAACACATTGGCGACGCTGCATCACGAATATGAAGTGACCATACATTTGGCACAATATTACGCCAAGAAGAGATTTCGATTTTCATCCCTAACTCTTCAAGGATGCCCGTCATATTTGCGATGGTTTCTTCAAGGGGTAAGTCTTTACCTAAAATAAAGGTATTACTGTCATCACCTGGTTTTGCCATCAACATTGCTTGCGCGTCTGCTTCGATGCTTTCAACAGTATCGATTTTAAACTCTGGGCCAGTTTGAATAACACGTTTTACTGTACAACGCTCAACAGAACGTAAAATACCCGTGCGGTCTTTCTCAGAAAGGCCTTCTGGTAACTCAACCTGAATTTGAAAAATTTGGTTATAGCGGTCTTCTGGATCAACGATATTGTTTTGTGCAACACGAATACCATCTGTCGGGATATCGCGTGAATTACAATACACTTTAATAAAGTAAGCCGCACACAATGCAGAAGATGCTAAGAAGTAATCGAATGGACTTGGTGCAGTACCATCACCCTTATAGCGAATAGGTTGGTCTGCAATGACAGAGAAATCATCAAACTTGGCTTCAAGCCTGAGGTTGTCGAGAAAATTAACTTTAATTTCCATTAAAAAATTCCACCTTTGTGCGCGTTGTTATCTAAAGCTTTGTTTGCCAGATAAGCGTTTTCAACATAATAGGCGTAATTATCTGCTTTTTCGAAGTAATAGTCTTGGGTAAATCGAAAAAAAACTGATTTTAATGCAATAAGTTTCTGGTTGGGTAAGGAGGAGGCGATAACAAAGCTGTCATCGCTAAAAATTAAACACTCGAACCACGAATAATTAAACGTGGTGGTAAAAGGGTATTCTCTACATTTTCACCACGAATAAGTTTGAGTAGGTTATCGACCAACATTTGTCCGGCGAGGGTGGTGTCTTGCTGTACGGTGGTAAGTGGTGGGTTTACAAAGCTGGCAACAGCAATGTTATCAAAGCCAACAACATGTACATCATCAGGAACCTTGATTTTCGCTTCTTTCAAGGCGCGAATAGCACCAATAGCAATAAGGTCACTGGCGGCAAACAATGAGTTAAAGCGAATGTTATTTGCTATGAGGGAACGAGTCGCGTGATAGCCTGATTCTTCAGTTGAAATAGCATTTGCCATCTTACGTTCGTTTAAAGCCACGCCTTTGGCTAAGAAAGCATCTTTAAAACCCTGGTAGCGAGCAAAAAATTCAGGGCTATGATCAGAAGCATCACCAATAAATGCACAGTCGGTTCTACCGGTTGCGAGTAAATGTTCTGCTGCTAATTTACCACCGCCGTAGTTATCGCAGCTGACTGTTAAATCTGGGCGGTTATCGACGCTTGCACCCCAACAGACAAACTTAGTATGTTGGTCAATTAAGGTTTTAAATTTAGGTTGGTAATCGAGGTAATCACCATAACCAAGCAGTATTAAGCCATCTGCACGGTGGCTGTCTTCGTAATCGGCTTGCCAATCAGAGCTGCTCGACTGAAACGATACCAGTAAGTCGTAGCCTTCTTTTGCACAAGCTCTTGTAATACTGCCTAGCATCGCCAAAAAGAAAGGGTTTATTTGTGATTCATCCGAAGTGGGATCTTCAAATAATAAAAGGGCGAGGGTGCTACTTTGTTGAGTTCTTAAGTTACTGGCATTTTTATCAACTTTATAGTTGAGCTGTTTTGCTACCTCATGAACACGTCGACGCGTTTCTTCGTTGACTAAAGGGCTATTTCGCAGCGCGCGAGAGACGGTTGACTGCGACACACCCGCATAATGTGCAATGTCAAAAGATGTCGCCTTACCTTTCATATGGTTACCAAATAACAGAAGTAGTAATTGCCATTTTCGGCTATTTAATATTTTTTTCAAGCTATTTGTGACAAGCGGCGTGTGTGTGGCTGTTCTGTACACAGCTAGGTATTTTTTATGCGTATATAAATGCTTTTTCGATACTTAATACGCAGGTTTTTCCATTAAATACGTATGCATGCACAAATAATGAAAATTTTTATTGATCCTAATCTGACACCGGTGTCATAATGTCACTGTTTTATCATTTTGTTGTCAAAACGTATTTGGCTGCCCATTCATTTGGGCAGCATTTTTTTAATACAAAAGATAGCTTCTTTGAGGCAATGACCCAAAGTTTAGCAGACACAGTGGCTTTGCCATTGAAAACTAGAAAAATAAGCGGCAACTAGCTTAGACAAATAGAGAAAACATCATGAACACACAGACAACTACAGAATTCGCTCCTATTCTTGTTGCCGATATCGGCGGCACTAACGCTCGTTTCGCTTTAATCACTGACTTTAATGCACAAACTAACCAGTTTGTTATCGAGCACAATTTAACTTTTCCAAGTGCTGACTTTGGCTCTTTAGAAAGTGCGATAAACCAGTACTTCAGCCAAATTTCGTTTCCAAAGCCAAGCCGTGCATGTTTAGCAGTAGCTGGCCCGATCAAAGCAGGCCAAGTTCACTTAACAAACCTTGGCTGGCACTTTAACGTTGCAGATTTAAAAGCTGAGTTTTCATTTGAGCAACTTGAAGTAATCAACGACTTTGCAGCATTTGCCTATGCAGCACCTTATTTAGATGATTCGCAAAATATGGCTGTTAAAGCAGGCCAGGCTGATGAAAATGCGAATATCGCAGTTATGGGGCCAGGTACAGGTTTTGGTGCTGCGTGTTTAGTTCGCACATCACAAGGCAGCGCTGTTCTTAGCTGCGAAGCAGGGCACATTACCCTTGCGGCAGTGACAGAGTTAGACCGCTTGTTAATCACTGAGCTTAAAAAGCAGTTAAATCATGTATCTGTTGAGACTGTGTTCTCAGGCCCTGGTATTGCGCATTTATATGGTGCTATGGCTGCGGTAAAAGGCGTTGAAGCGAAGAATTTAGATGCTGCACAAATCAGCGAGCTTGCAACCACTGGTCAGTGTGAAGTCTGTGATGCAACACTTAATCAATTTTGTGATTGGATTGGCAGCGTAGCAGGGGACTTAGCCCTGACATTTGGCGCATTAGGTGGCGTATTTATTGGCGGTGGTATTTTACCTCGCATGCAACAACGTCTATTATCTAGTCGATTTGTTGAGCGTTTTGCAGACAAAGGCATTATGTCGCAATATACTTCACAGATCCCCGTTACGCTTGTAACACAAGACAACATTCCATTCATTGGTGCTGCTGCGTGTATACATGTTAAAAGTAACGCGTAATTAGCAGTTGGATGTAGAGCGGATGAAGAAAGTAACCATCAACAGTGTCGCCAGCTATGCCGGTGTATCGAAAAAAACAGTATCTCGCGTGCTTAACAATGAGCCTAACGTGAGTGATGCAACGCGCGAAAAAGTACTTAAAGTATTTAAAGAGCTTGATTACACACCAAACCCAATCGCTCGTGGCTTGGCACAAAACCGCAGTTTTATTATTGGTTGCTTGTATGACAATCCGAGTAAAAGCTATATTACCCGTGTACAAACCGGTGCTTTAGCGGCATGTCATGAGCTTAACTACAATTTATTGATCCACCCATGTGAATTACGCGGCGAAGAATTAATTAGTAACATTGAGCAATTAATTCAAACCTCACGATTAGACGGCATTGTACTGACCCCACCATTTTCTGATTTTCCTGAACTTGTAAGCTTTTTAAAGTCGAAAAAGATCCCTTATGCCCGTGTCGCATCTGCGGTACTTGAAGACGATTCTATTTCGGTAAGAAGTAATGACGAGCAGGGAGCGTTTGAAATAACAGAGCATCTTATTAAGCTGGGCCATAAAGAAATCGCCTTCATCAAAGGTCACCCTGATCACAGTGCGACAGAGCAGCGTTTTAAAGGTTATCGAAGAGCGCTTGCGTCAAATGGTATTGAGTTTGATGAACGCTTAGTTGAAGAAGGTAACTTCAGTTATCACTCTGGTGTTGACAGTGCTCGTACAATCTTAGATTTGAACCCTCGCCCAACAGCGGTATTTGCTTCAAATGATTACATGGCAGCGGCGGTATTAAAGCTTGCTACGCAAATGCAGTTAAGAGTGCCAGATGATATTTCTATTGCTGGGTTTGATAATGCCCCAATTGCACGTCATATTTGGCCAGGGTTAACGACCATTGCACAACCAGTTGAAGAAATGACTCAGCAAGCAGTTAAGCAATTGATCACTCATATTGGTGATCCACAAGAGTCGCCTTATCAAGTAACCCTTGAAGCAAAGCTCATTACTCGTGAGTCGACAGCAGCAATTAAATAAATTTCATCTTGTTTTTTCACAGTAGCCCGAGAATGAGTGACGCGTTCTCGGGCTTTTTTATTTCAAGCTTAAAAACTTAATGAAACGCTATAAGTTACTGTTTTTATACCAATCCGCTTAATTAAGTAGTCTATTTTGAGGCAATAAAACCTCGTTGATAACAAGGCAAAAATTTCGTTATTTACTTGTTCTAAATGAGAAATTTTTAACACAGTTAGCGACAGGTTTAATCCCTCAAAATGATTAAGTATTATTGCGGGTTGGTATTAATTAAAACAAACCCCAAAGCTTGTCTTGCCTATAGGCCTTTAATAGTGGCACTTCACATGAATTCTACTCATATTCTACTAAAATAAAATTGTTCATTATTTGGTCATTTAAAAAAATTAAACTAAATTTAACAGATAAGGTTGACACCGGTGTCACAGTCATGAGTTAATACAGTGACACCGGTGTCAGGTTGGTTGTGAGAGACAGCCTGTCAGCGTACCTTTGAACGGGTAAATCAAAGTTGCTCAGTACAATTATTTTCGTGGAGTCTGTAATTGTTACTGAGCCTTTATCCTCTAACTATAGAGATGAGTCGAATTTATATGTTGCATCCTCGTATCCAAGAAGTCACCGAACGCGTTATCGAACGCAGTAAAGAGACCCGCCAAGCCTATTTAGAGCGAATCGCGCACGCAAAAAAACAAACAAGAGTTCGTGCTGGTTTAGGCTGTGGTAATATTGCACACGTTATGGCTGCTTGTAGCAGCGATGACAAAGCTCGTTTAAAAGCAGACGAGCAACCAAATCTAGCTATCATCAACGCTTATAACGATATGCTTTCTGCGCATGTTCCTTACAAAGACTATCCAGAAATTATCAAAAGCCTTGCCACTAAGTTTGATGCTACAGCACAGGTTGCTGGTGGTGTACCTGCTATGTGTGATGGTGTTACACAAGGCCGTGATGGCATGGAGCTTTCATTGTTCTCGCGTGACGTGATTGCAATGTCTACTGCGGTTTCTTTATCGCATGACGTGTTCGACGGTGTTTTCTGTTTAGGTGTATGTGACAAGATTGTCCCAGGACTTTTAATTGGTGCCTTATCATTTGGTCATTTACCAACGTATTTCTTACCAGCCGGTCCAATGCAATCGGGTATCCCAAATAAAGAAAAAGCCCGTGTTCGTCAAAAGTTTGCACAAGGCTTAGTAAGTCGCGAAGAGCTTTTAGAAGCAGAAAGCGCATCGTATCACAGTGCAGGTACCTGTACTTTCTACGGTACAGCAAACTCTAATCAAATGTTAATGGAAATCATGGGTCTACATTTACCAGGTAGCTCTTTCATTAACCCTTACACAGAACTACGTGATGGTTTAACAGGTCATGCTGTAGAAACCATGTTAAAGCAGCTAATCGAAACAAAAGATGCTAACTGCCTTGCAGACGTAGTAAGTGAAAAAACAATTATTAATGGTTTAGTTGGCTTGTTATCAACAGGCGGCTCAACAAACCACGCAATCCACCTAGTAGCAATTGCAAAAGCAGCGGGTGTAATCCTTACTTGGAAAGACATGGCTGACTTATCAGAAGTTGTGCCACTTCTTACACGTATTTACCCGAACGGCTCAGCCGATGTGAACCACTTCCAAGCTGCCGGCGGTATGGGCTTTTTAATGAAGCAACTACTTAGCAAAGGTTACTTACATAACGACGTGAAAACGATTGTGGGTGATGGCTTAGAAGCATACACCACAGAGCCAATGCTAGATAAAGATTCATCAGTGATCATGACTAACAGCACTGGCCCAAGCAAAGTTAAATGGGTAGCGTGTCCAGAAAAATCACACGATGAAGAAGTGTTACGTCCGATTGATAACCCGTTTAGCAAGCAGGGTGGTTTACAGCTTCTTACAGGTAACCTTGGTAAAGCTGTTATCAAAGTATCGGCAGTGGCTGAGTCACATCAAGTTGTTTCTGCACCAGCTAAAGTATTTAGCTCACAAGGTGAGTTACAAGAAGCGTATAGCCGTGGTGAATTAAACACAGACTTTATTGCTGTAATTAAAGAGCAAGGTCCAAAAGCGAAAGGCATGCCTGAGCTTCACAAATTGACGCCAGTAATGGCAACACTACAAGACCAAGGCTACAAAGTGGCGATTGTGACTGACGGCCGTATGTCGGGTGCATCAGGTAAAGTTCCTGCTGCAATCCACTTAGCACCAGAAGCGGTTGAAGGTGGTGTAATCGCAAAAATTCACGAAGGTGATTTAGTGACGCTTGATGCACCAGCGGGTGTATTGAAAGTACACGTAAGCGATGAAGAATTAGCAAAACGTGAATTACAACTTAGCCAACCAAGCCAAACATATGGTACAGGCCGAGAGTTATTCGCAGGTTTCAGAAATATAGTAAGTAGTGCAGACCTAGGCGCAAGTGCCTTTGGTTTAGAATAATAATACGCCGTTACTGGGCTATGAGGAACAAACAATGAGCATTGAGAAAATTTTATCATCGGCACCTGTGGTACCGGTTGTTGTTATCGAAAAACTTGAAGATGCAGCACCCCTTGCACGTGCGCTTTATAACGGTGGCTTAAAAGCACTAGAAATTACTTTACGTACGCCTATTGCGGCAGAAGCTGTAAAGCTAATGAAAGAAGCCGTACCAGAAGCATACGTTGGCACAGGTACTGTGGTTGATAAAGCGACATTTAATGCATCTGTTGAAGCCGGTGCTGACTTCATGGTTAGCCCAGGTGTTAACGACGAATTATTAGCACTGGCTAAAGACACTGATATTCCATTTTTACCAGGTGCAGCAACACCGAGTGAAGTAATGAAATTAGCAAGCCATGGCTTTAAGTTCTTAAAGTTCTTTCCTGCAGAAGCAGCAGGTGGCACTGCAATGCTGAAATCAATTGGTGGCCCTTTACCACAAGTAACTTTTTGCCCTACAGGCGGCATTAGCCTTGAAACAGCACCTAACTACCTGGCACTTAAAAACGTAATTTGTGTAGGTGGTACTTGGATGCTAGATAAACAACTTATTGAAAACAAAGACTGGCAAGCCATTGAAGCGCTTGCTCGCCAAGCAAGTGAAGTAAAATAATTAACGGGAGATATTAGAATGATTAATGTTGCAATTAATGGCTATGGACGTATCGGTCGTAACGTATTACGTGCCCTTTATGAGTCAGCTCAAAACAACGAAATCAAAATCGTTGCAATCAACGATTTAGCACCAGCAAATGTTAACGCGCATTTAACTCAATTTGACTCAGTACACGGTCAATTTTCTCAAAAAGTAACACTTGCTGAAAACACTATGCTAATTGGTAATGACGAAATTACCCTTACACAAGAGCGTGATCCAGCAAACCTTCCTTGGAAAGCTCTAAACGTAGATATCGTTTTAGAATGTACTGGTTTATTCACTTCACGTGACGCTGCGGCTAAACACATTGAAGCGGGTGCTAAAAAAGTAATCGTTTCTGCACCTGGCACGGACATGGATGCAACAGTTGTTCATGGTGTTAACAGCGAAGTATTAAACGCTGACAGCAACATCATTTCAAATGCATCATGTACAACAAACTGTTTAGCGCCAATTGCAAAAGCAATCAACGATACAGTAGGTATTGATCAAGGTAGCATGACGACAATTCATGCCTACACAAACGATCAAAACTTATCTGACGTTTATCACCCAGACTTATACCGTGCACGTAGTGCAACTCAGTCAATGATCCCAACGAAAACAGGTGCAGCTAAAGCAGTTGGTTTAGTACTTCCTGAACTTGCGGGTAAACTTGACGGTATGGCAGTACGTGTACCAACAATCAACGTTTCTTTAGTAGATTTAACGTTTGTTGCTAAGCGTGAAACAACTGCAGCAGAAATCAACGAAGTCGTTAAAGCAGCATCAGAAGGTGCAATGCAAGGTATTCTTGAATACAACGAATTACCGCTTGTTTCTATCGACTTTAACCACAACCCTGCGTCTTCAATCTTCGATTCTACCCAAACTAAAGTAGATGGTAAGCTTGTTAAAGTGATGGCTTGGTACGACAACGAGTGGGGTTTCTCAAACCGCATGTTAGACCAAGTTAAAGCGCTAGGTCAGTTCTTATAAAAGAACAGTAAAAGTTTAAGCTTTATCCAACAAAGCCACGTTTATCGTGGCTTTTTTGGTTTTTGCTGGATAAAAGCATTTATTCACAGTATCTTGTCTTTAAACATTTTTAGGGACAGATGATGAATAAATTTTTAATACCTTTATGCCTCTTGTTAGTGTCTTGCTCATCAACACAAGATAAAAACCTACCCGATTTTAATATTCCCAAAGATGTGATATCAAAAGCAAAAGACGATTTCAGACGATCTGATGATAAAATTTTATTTATGATGATGGTTAATCAAGCGGGTGATGTTGTGAAAGTCAGTGTATTAGATAATAAGCTGCAAAATAAGCAATTCTTAAATATGTTTAAAAAGAATATGTATAACCTTAAATATCCAAAAGCTCAGCAAGGGGACCCTGAATTTAGAGAATTCATTTTACCATTTGGTGTAAAAACTGAAGTAGAATTCTATGGTTAATCCCATTTTATGAGGAAAATAATGAAAAAAATCTTATTAACTACTTCACTCTTTGTAATGTCGTTACTGCCTAGTTATGCTTCAGCATCAGAAGAAGCTCAGCAACTTGCAGTGTGTTTAACTGATTCACTAAATGGCAAAGAGCGGAAAAATCTCGCTAAGTGGATTTATCTGGGGATGTCGACGCATAGTATTATTAAACCTTTCTCGAACGTGACAGAGCAAGATATAGATGAAACTAATCGCTATGTTGGTGCATTAGTTACGCGTTTATTAACCGAAGACTGCCCAAAGCAAGCAAAGGCTGCGATTGAAGTCGGCGGTCAGGGGGCAATGGAAAACGCATTCGGTATTGTCGGTGAAGTTGCAATGCAAGAGTTAATGGCTGAGCCAAGTGTGGGTAATGCTCTAGGTGCATTCGATAAATACCTAGATCAAGATAAGTTTGATAAAGCATTTCAATAATAGTTTAAAGGCTTATTATTTTATAAGCCTAAATCGTTTCATAGGGATATGGATATTCAATAATCTTAGACAGTTATTCGCTAATAACTGGTTATGTACACATAATAGTAATGGTCTAGCGGATATTTGTTCCTAAATTCTTCTGTGTTAAGCTGCAAAAAATTGATAAATGGATTTTTATATTATGGCACGTCTTTATCATCGGCTATTTAGGGCTGAGCAGTTTCAAGTGGGTGAAGGCAATATCAGTGGCTACATTGCTTGCTTCTTAGCGATTTTATCCTGTTTAGGGGTATTAGCATTTCATTTTCCAGAGTACTTAACGACCCCAGAGCTCAGGCAAAATTACAGTGTCGAGTTTTTACGCCAGCTGATGTTTGTGGCATTGATTATTTCAGGCAGTTTAGGGTTGTTGAACTTTGTTCGTAATACTAATAAGCGGCTCGGTGCAACGGCTTGGGTGTTGATCTTACTTGCTATTGCATTTGGTGGGCCGAATGTTGAAGTGGGTGATTTTAGAGATAATACGCCGTACTTGGGGCTTGATTGGTTCATTCTTGATTTACTTGGCTCCACACTGATTTTTATTCTAATTGAGAAGCTCCTGCCGCACCGTAAAGAACAAAAAATTCTCCGCTCTGAGTGGCAGGGTGATTTAAACCATTTCTTTGTTAATCACTTAATTATTGGTTTTGTATTGCTGGCTACCAATCAGTTCGTGCATCACGCATTTGGCTGGGCTGTGTCTGATACTGTACAAGGCTTTATTATTCAACTGCCATTTGTACTGCAGTTATTTTTAATTATTTTAGTGGCCGATTTAATGCAGTATTTTGTGCATAGAGCTTATCACGAAGTACCCCTGCTTTGGCGTTTTCATGCTGTGCATCACAGTGCAAAAGAAATGGATTGGCTTGCAGGCTCTCGTCAGCATATTTTAGTAATACTCGTGACGCGTAGCTTAGTGCTCACACCTATTTTTGTGCTCGGCTTTCCATCGGATGTTATTAGCCTATATGTCATTATTGTTGGCTTTCAGGCTGTGTTTAACCACGCTAATGTTCGGGTGAAGTTTGGTTGGCTAAAGTATTTGCTGGTTACGCCTCAGTTTCATCATTGGCATCATTCATCTGATAAAGCGGCCATTGACCGTAACTATGCCGCGCATTTTTCTTTTTTAGATTATCTATTTGGTACTGCTGTAAAAGGTCAAGCAGAGTGGCCCGATAAATATGGTGTAGTTGGCGATTACATGCCCGAAGGAATGTTAAAGCAGCAGGTGTTCCCGTTTAAAAAGCAAAAATAAAGCCTCACTGAGGCTTTATTTATAATTATCTACACTCATAATCGCGAAACTAGCTCAGAAAAGCGAGGGCGTTTGTCAGAGTTGAGTACTAAGCACTCTTGAGCTATGTCAGTAAGCATGTTGGTAATGTCGTTTTCTTCACTCACTACAGTCAGTAAATCATCGATGAAATAACCAAGGGCGCGTACTTCAATGCCTTCTAATAGCTGCTGTTGATTAGGTGTCAGCATTGATAAGTCAGTTGCCGCACCAAAGTCACCAAATAATAACTCGCCATGTGAATTGATCATGCTGTTATGGGCATAAATGTCACCATGGCTTACTTGTTTTTGATGCAAATGGGCGAGGGTACTTGCCATTTGCTTGACAATTTTTAGTACCATTTCTGGAGAATACTGGCTGTTGTCTTCGAATGTGTCACGGGTACAAGTTGCAAGAGAGGGGGGCAAACCAAGATTACTAAACTCTTTACTGATAAGCTCCATCACTAAACCAAGTTGTGACTCTTCATCGACATAGCCCAATGCTTTAATGAGATTTGGATGCTCACTTGCTTTTAAACAACAATTTAGCTCATCAAGTGGATAGCCATCACTGGTGATCTCGCCTTTAAATAACTTAAGGGCAACAGGACGTTGATGCCAATTGGCCAAATGAATGACCCCAGACGCACCTTGGCCAATCTGCTTTTTAACTTCGAATTCATCCAGTGCAATTTTGCTAAACTGCTCACAGTGTAAGCTAGTTGAGCGATTTAAATCGTTACCAGAGAAGCCAAGCCAAGCAAGTTTCGGTAAAGCTAAAAGCCAATCTTCAACTTTTGTAAGCTTATTGGCACTTAAACGGATTAGCTCAAGCTCTTTACAATTAGCCATCGAAGCTGGCAAATCAGTTAACTGATTACCTGCCAGTGAGAGCTTTTTAAGCTTGCTGTACTCACCAAATGTATCAGGTAAAGCAGGAATTTGATTATCAGTTAAGATCAGCCATTCAATCTTCGTTGGTAAACAGTGCGCTTTAAATTCAGTAATTTGATTACCTTTAAATGCCACCATGATTAAGTTTGGGCATTGTCTTAGCACGTCTGGAATATGTTTAAACTGATTAAATGATAAAAACAGCCGTTTGAGATTTTTTAATTTGTAAAAATCGTCAGGTAAATCACTTAGCTGATTATTAGATAAATCGAGGATTTCTAACGTATCGGCTAGGGTATAAATTTCTTTTGGCAATTCGGTTAGTTCTGCAACAAGCTGAAGCCGTGTACAACCTTGTAGAGAACCGGCTTTTAACTCTTCGAGGGTATTCAATGTTGATTCCTTTGGGCTAAAAGGTAAAAGGCCAACTTGGTTGGCCTTTTTAATTAAAACTGTGCGTTGTGGTAAACGTTTTGTACGTCGTCACAGTCTTCTAGCATGGCTAAAAAGCGTTCCATGACTTCAACGTCTTCACCTTCAATGGGGGCTTCTACTTGCGGCACAAAAGCAATTAGATCTTCGTGGAAATCAGTAATCCCCATTTCTTCAAGTGCTGTACGGGTATTGTTGTACTCAGTGTGTGGAGCGAATACAGTCACTTTACCGTCTTCAACTTCTACATCTGTTACATCTACATCTGCCATCATTAGTGCTTCTAAAACAGCCTCGTCATCATCACCATCAAATACAAAAATAGCGAGGTGATCAAATAAGTGTGATACTGAGTTTTGCGCACCAATTTTTGCATTCGCTTTTGTAAAACAAACACGTACGTCAGCAAAGGTACGTTTGTTGTTGTCGGTTAAACAGTCAACAATGATCATACAGTTGCCCGGGCCGTAACCTTCGTAGCGAGTTGCTACATAATCTTCGCCGCCACCGCCTTTGGCTTTATCGATTGCACGCTCGATTACATGCGTAGGTACTTGGTCTTTCTTAGCACGCTCAATTAAGCGACGAAGCGCTAAGTTGCCATCGGGATCAACACCACCATTCTTAGCGCAGATATAAATTTCTTTTCCGTACTTTGAATAAACTTTGGTTTTTGCACCCGCAGTTTTTGCCATTGAGTCTTTTTTGTTTTGATAAGCTCTGCCCATCTGCGTGTTGCCTTTTTGTTATAGATAAAAATAAAGCGGTTATTCTAATCATTTAACCTACTAGTTAACAGTGTTTATTCATCGCTTTGCTGTAACTGCCACATTCGTGCGTATTCACCATTTGCTGCAAGCAGTTGATGGTGCTGACCTTGCTCAACAACCTGTCCTTGTTTCATAACAATAATTTTGTCAGCGTCAGTAATTGTTGATAAACGATGCGCAATGACTAAGCTGGTATGTCTTTGTGCGACTTCACGCATCGCACTTAAAATAGCTTGCTCTGAATGCGAATCTAGCGCCGATGTTGCCTCATCAAATAATAAAATCGGTGAACCTTTTAAAATGGCTCTGGCAATTGCAATGCGTTGTTTTTCACCGCCTGATACTTTTAAACCGCGTTCACCAACAAGGGTTTTATCGCCTTTATCTAGGCTGGCAATAAATCCATCTAAATGGGCAAGGTTTATGGCTTTATCAATTTCATCTTCGCTTGCCGTTGGATTTCCGTAGGCGATGTTTTCGCGAATACTGGTGTTAAATAGCACGGTATCTTGCGGTACGATGGCAATTGCTTGGCGCAAACTTTCAAGTGTCACAGTGTTGATTGCTTGCTCATCGATATAAATTTTACCTGCATCAACATCATAAAAACGGTAGAGCAGGCGGCTTAGAGTGCTTTTACCTGCGCCACTGGCACCCACAATCGCCACTTTGCTGCCAGAAGTAACCTCAAAGCTTAAGTTATTTAAAATTGGCCTTTGTTTGTCGTAACTAAACGACACATTTTCAAATCGGATAGCTGCTTTGGTTGCATTTAATGGTTTTGCATCTTTGTCATCGCTAATAGCGGCTTTTCGATTTAACAGCCCCAGCATGTTTTCAAGGTCAGTCAGCGCACGGCGTATCTCACGATAAACAAAACCTAAAAAGTTAAGCGGTAAAAATAACTGGATCATATAAGCATTGATCATCACAAGCTCACCTATTGTTAGCTCTTTGTTGACCACTGAGCTGGCACCTAGCCACATTAGCGCTGTAATAGCCGCGGCAATAATAAGTGCTTGCCCTGAATTAAGCGCAAGTAACGATAAACGATTTTTTAGCCTCGCTTGTTCCCACTTAGCTAAAAAGCCGTCGTAGGTGCTCGCTTCATAGTGTTCATTGTTGAAGTACTTAACGGTTTCGTAATTTAGTAAGCTGTCGATTGCACGGGTGTTTGAGTTGTTATCGGCAGCATTTGCTTCACGAATAAATCGGTTACGCCACTGAGTTACAATCACAGTAAAAGCAATGTAACTAGCAACCGCAATTAATGTGACCAGTGCAAACCAAGGTGAAAACAAGGTTGCAAAAATAATGGCTACTGTGATTATTTCAAATAGCGTTGGCACGATGTTAAACATCAAAAAGCGCATTAAAAAGCTGAGGCCACTTGTGCCACGCTCTATATCGCGACTGATACCGCCTGTTTGCCTGTCAAGATGAAAGGCAAGTTCTAAACTATGCAAGTGTTTAAAAACTTTTAAGCCAATATGTCTCATTGCGTGCTCAGTAACACGGCCAAATAACGCATCGCGTACTTCACCAAAAAATACACTGGCAAAGCGCAGTAAACCATAGGCGATCAGCAAGGCAATAGGAACGCTTAATAGCGGGTTGATACTCGCATCAACCGCGTCAATTATTTCTTTTAGTGCCCAAGGCATCAGCAATGTGGCGCCTTTTGCAGCAATAAGCGCTAAGATGGCTAAAATAACCCGGCCTTTAAAGGTCATTAAATAGGGCCAGAGTGTTTTTATGCTTTGTGATAGGTTCATTGCATCAGGCGATCTCGTCACCTGTTCTTTGCGGCTCATTCCACGCATGAGGGTCTCTTAAAATCAATTTGATAAAAATAGGCAAAAGCTTTCGTGTTTTAGGCAAGTGTAATTTGTTAACTTACCTCTATACTGAATGCATTATACACCAGCGCATTAGCAAATTAGTTAATGCATGAGTAAAACACGAAGAAAACTAAGGAGTAAGCATGAAAACCGTCGGTTATGCAGCACATGATTCTGAAAAACCATTAGAGCCGTATCATTTTGAACGCCGTGCACTTCGTGATGAAGATGTATCAATTGAAATTCTATATTGTGGCGTGTGCCATTCTGACTTACACACCGCAGAAAACGACTGGGGCTGGACTCAGTACCCAGTGGTACCAGGCCATGAAATCGTTGGTCGCGTCCTTGAAGTAGGCAGCGGCGTTACAAAATATAAAGTGGGCGATAATGTTGCTGTGGGTTGTATGGTTGATAGCTGTTTAAGCTGTGACCAGTGTCATAACGGTGAAGAGCAGTTTTGTCGCGAAGGGATGGTAGGAACTTACTCAGGACAAGACCGCATTAGTGGTGAGCTCACTCAAGGTGGTTATTCAAAACACATTGTGGTGCGTGAAGAGTTTGTATTGAGCGTGCCTGAAGGCTTAGACCTTGCTAAATGTGCACCAATTTTATGTGCGGGTATCACAACCTATTCGCCACTACGCACGTGGAATGTCGGCCCAGGTAGCCGTGTTGGTGTGATTGGGCTAGGTGGTTTAGGTCATATGGCAATAAAAATCGCAGCTGCAATGGGCGCACATGTTACGGCAATTAGCCGTAGTGATAAGAAAAAACAGCAGGTTTTATCTTATGGCGCAAAAGATTTATTGGTATCGAGCGATGAAGCTGCCATGCAAGCGCATGCAAATCAATTTGATGTGATCATTAATACCATTCCGGTAAAACACGACTTTACGCCGTATATTCCGCTTTTAGATATTGATGGTACGCAAGTATTGGTTGGTCAAGTGGGTGAACTTGAAGAAACTAACTCAGTGCCATTATTAATGGGACGTCGCCGTGTTGCTGGCTCATTGATTGGTGGTATAGCGCAAACTCAAGAAATCCTCGATTTCTGTGCACTGCATAATATTCTGCCAGAAGTTGAAATGATTAAAATGGACCAAATAAATGACGCATTCGATAAGTTAAAGCAAGGTGATATGGCCTCACGCTTTGTTATCGATATGTCATCATTAGAAGTTTAACAAAGTTAAATTACTAAGCGGGCTTAATTAGGCCCGCTTTTGTTTTAGTCACTTTTATTTAAGTAATAACTTGTGTTTTATTTTTTTGCCCTCATTATATCCCTGTTATCCACTTAATTTATTGGTCAGTTCTTGTTACGGTTTTTCTCAGTCATTATCTTGCTATTTACTGTGTTCTTTAGCGCACAGAGCATGGCTATGCCTGACACGCACTCACACTTTGCTGCGACTAAATTGTTCCAAGTCGAGCTGACTAAAACCCCAGTTATTTCCCAAACTCATACAGTTGAACATCCTAAACCGGTAGAACCATCCGGGTTTGATACCCTAGTGCCGCGTTTAACTGCCAGTAATTCATCATTATTTCTTTATCACAGTCAGGTTGACCCTGATTACGAGTTATTAATTGAATTCTTTGCTGAAGACTGGAGAAAAGAGCACTTTTTAGCGCCGCCAGGTGTAGTGCGTGTACTCCCATGGTTTGCATTAGCAACTCAACGAAAATCCCGCATTAGTGGCTGGAAAGACGCCAACCTCTTGTACAAAGCCAATACCACCTACCATAGCTAAACGACTTCCTTCGTTACTTTTTATTTTTTTAATTAAATATTTACCGGCTGACAATGCCGGAAGGAAGTCATGTATGTCACATAAATCAAAGCCGGCGCTATGGCGTCGTCTAAAAATGAGTTATGTCGCTATGATAGCGGCGTGTTTTTTATTAGCGGTTAGTGCACTACCTAACCTTTACCCTAACAAATCTTGGTTGCACATTAGCTTGCCAGATCAAACTGTGACGCTGCAAAGTGTGACAACATCACTAAATCAACATGGTTTTGAAGTGACTGAAGCCAATGATAGCCAAGCACAGCTGGCTATTTTATTAGCTGAGCCGACTCAAAGTGCCAATGCGCTGAGTTTTATCAAAACACAATATCCACAACTAGAGGCTAAAATTGTTGAGCATGCGACAAGCCCGCAATGGCTCCAGCAGCTGGGTCTATCACCGATTAAATTGGGACTCGATTTAAATGGTGGGGTGTTATTTGTGCTTGATGTTGACCTTGATAAAGCAATGCAAGAGTACTTAAATAGTGTGTATCAACAAACTAAATTGACGCTTCGTAAAGACAAAATCCGTGGGATCCGGGCAAGTGAAGTCAAAGAAGGGGTTGAGCTACAAATTTTACCAAGCTCCGAGGAGCAACTCTCAGGGCTTGTTTCAACGTTGCAAGGTCAATTCAAAGGCCTGATGCAAACTAAATCAACAACGAATAACCTAACTACGGTATTACTACATTTTAACGAGCAAAGCCAAAGCGAATTTAATAAACAAGTTATGGCGCAAAGCTTAACAACCCTGCGTGGTCGCATTGAAGAGCTTGGTATCACTGAAGCGGTAACGCAAAGACAAGGTAAGCAGCGTATTCGCATTGAGTTACCCGGTGTGCAAGACCCATCTGAAGCTAAGCGTATTATTGGTGCAACTGCGACCCTCGATTTTTATCAGGTCGTCGAAGTAGGAGGTAAAGCGTTTAATGTGCAAGGCGGTGGCGTTGTTAATTTAAACCCTGTTGCGATTTTTTCAGGTGATCACATTAATAATGCCAGTGTTGGCAAAGATGAATGGGGCAAGCCTTTAGTTCAGCTTAGTTTAGATTCGCAAGGTGGCGATGCGATGTCTGCATTTTCTAAGCACAATATAGGTAAGCCTATGGCCACGGTGTATTCGGAATACTCACGGGATGCAAATGGCGACGTTGTTAAAAAAAGCGAAGTGATCAATGTGGCAAACATTGCCCAGCATTTAAGTTCTCGTTTTAGTATTACTAATATGAAAAGCCCGCAAGCAGCCTACGATTTAGCGCTTTTACTGCGCGCAGGTTCACTCACAGCGCCAGTGACCATTGTACAAGAACAAACCATAGGCCCAAGCTTAGGCAGTGAAAACATTGAACACGGCTTAGCTGCGTTAATGCTGGGCATCGGTATTACCCTTGCATTTATGGCGCTTTGGTATCGTCGCTTAGGATTGATTGCCAATATTGCTTTACTCCTTAATTTAACGGCTTTAGTTGGTTTAATGTCGTTATTGCCGGGTGTTGTGTTGACACTGCCAGGTATTGCAGGGCTTGTACTAACGATAGGTATGGCAGTTGATACAAATGTGATTATCTTTGAGCGAATAAAAGAAGAGAAACGTAAAGGTCGACCCACTTATCAAGCGATTGAACAAGGCTATAACCAAGCATTTACGACCATTTTTGATGCCAATGTAACAACCATGATCACAGCAATTATCCTATACGCCATTGGATATGGACCGGTGAAAGGCTTTGCAATCACATTAGCGCTTGGGCTATTAACCAGTGTCTTTACTGGCGTTTATATTTCAAAAGCGCTTAGCCAAACACTCTACATTAAACTAACCAATTTGACGGGGGCTAAAGCATGAGTTGGTCAACATTAACTGCAGCGAGTAAAGCACGCGTTTTAGGGTTATTGCTAAGCTGTGTTTTAGTCATCGCAAGCCTAGGTGTTTTATCTGTAAAAGGACTAAATTTTGGCCTTGATTTTACAGGTGGCTACATCACTGAAATCAACACAACGTCAGTCACGACAATTGCTGATTTAAAGGCAAAGTTAAGCCCCGAGGTTGCGAGCAAATTAACCATCACTAAAGCAGGTGAATATCACTTTGTTTTAAGAGAAGCACCAGAGGCTAGCAAAGCCAGTACTTGGCAAGCAGAGCTGAATGACCAAGGTGTAGAGTATAGCGTATTATCTAGCTCATTTTTAGGCTCACAAGTGGGTGATGAGCTTTTTGAACAAGGTTGTTTAGCTTTATTTGCGGCGCTGATTGCAATTATGGTTTATTTAGCAGTGCGCTTTGAATGGCGACTCGCGGTAGGTTCAGTGGTTGCACTGTTACATGATTTAACTTTAGTGCTGGGCTTGTTTTCCTTACTTGGGCTTGAGTTTAATTTAACCGTGCTGGCGAGTTTACTGGCTATTATTGGTTATTCATTAAATGACTCAATTATTGTTGGTGACAGAGTTAGAGAGCTTTTACGTATTCAGCCAGACAATCAACGCATTAACACCCATGTTGTGATTAATGATGCAATTGGCTCTACGTTAACGCGTACATTGATCACCTCAGGCACAACACTTGCGACCATTGCCTGTATTTGGTTGCTTGCTGGTGCTGCATTAACGGGCTTTGCCATTGCGTTATTTGCAGGCATTGTGGTGGGAACCTTCTCATCGATTTGTATCGCCGCTACCTTGCCGCAGTTATTGGGGTTAAGTTCAGAAAATTACACCCAAACACTGGATGATAAAACCAAAGCCTATATGGATATGCCGTAAGTCAGTTTTATAACTTACTTTCATCAGCCGCTATTTTTCCATAGAATAGCGGCTTTTCTGTTTTAACTGCTTTGATATGAATAAAACACACGTAATTGAACATTTACGCTTTGCGCTAGAGGCACAACTGCAAAACGCCAAAGCAGCGGCAAAAGCGGCTCATGACGCTGCAACCCACGAAGAAAGTGTTGCTGAAACCCAATACGATACCTTGGGTTTAGAGGCTGCTTATCTAGCGCAAGGGCAAGCTGAACGAGTTAATGAGTGCTACCGTGATATTCAGGCATTCAATACGGTGTTTAAAGAAAGCGAATTTAATAAGGTTCGTGAAGGTGCATTAGTGTGTCTTGTCGATGAACAAGATTACGCAAAGTGGTTTTTTATGGGCCCAAGTGCAGGTGGCTTAATAGTCACCGTAAAAGAACAGCCTATTTATGTTGTGACACGAGAAGCGCCGTTAGGTAAGCAATTGATTGGAAAGAGCCTTGATGATGAAGTTGAACTCTCTATTGCTGGCAATAAACAGTTGTACGCCATAGAACAGTTAATTTAATTATTGGTATTTTTAATCAGTAAATTTCATCTTCAAGTAAAAAATATCTCGTTGGTCACAAAGCAAAAAAACCTCTATAAATCACATCAAGCTTAATGCTTATAAGCACCCATCTAGTTAAGTGAAGTTTAGCCTCATGCGTTCACTTAATTGGCTGGGTGTTTTCATTTTTTCATAAGACTTAATTTAGGAAAAGTCGTGTTTAAAACCTTGATTGTGGTTGATAACAATGAGCAACGTATTGCTCAAAATTTCGAAAATGTCATTACCTTTGACACCTACTTACGTGATTACCCAAAACATAATGAGCCAAAAACACGCATTTTAAACTTGTGTGATACAGGGCAGTATTTAAGTAAAGGTTATTATTGTTCTTTGCTTGCTGAAGCAAGAAAGCACCAGGTATTACCGAGTGTAAAAACAATTAATGCGCTACGTAGCGATGAGCACAGCACGCGTCATAAAGCGCTTGCTGGTGGCACTGTCTTTTTTGGTCACACAGATAAAGAGCAGCAAAGTAAGGCAACCAAAGCATTATTCTCGCAATATCCAGCGCCTATTTTGGTGTGTGATGAGCAAGGTGTTGTAAAGCAAGGCACAATTGCATCATTAGATGAAACTGGCTTTACAGAGTTTGTAAAACAACTCAGTAGCTTTACGATGTCTGTATGGCGCATTCACGATAAAAAACGTCGTTACCGTTGGGATATGGCTATATTGGTTGATCACCAAGAAAAGGTGCCGCCAAGTGATAAAGATGCCATTGCTAAATTTATTAAAGCAGCCGCTAAACATGGTATTTATGCCCAAGCACTGACATTTGATGAAATTACCAATATTGCACAATTTGATGCGTTATTTATTCGCCAAACCACAGCCATCGACCATCCAACCTATCGTTTAGCGAGTAAAGCACAAAGCTTAGGGTTAGTGGTCATTGATGATGCAGAGTCAATACTGCGCTGTTGTAATAAAGTGTATTTGCACGATGCCTTTAATTATCAAAAAGTGCCAAGTTTAAAAACTCACGTTGTAGCTGATACAAGTGAAGAGACAATTGAAAGTTTAGAAGCAAACTTCAGCTACCCACTGGTATTAAAAATGCCAGAAGGCTCTTTCTCAAAAGGCGTATTTAAAGTCGCTAATCGTGATGAGTTAGTTGCTAAGTTAACAGAACTGTTTGAGTTCAGCGCACTTGTGCTAGCACAAGAGTACATGTACACCGAATATGATTGGCGTGTCGGGGTGTTAAATGGCCGTGCAATTTATGCGTGTCGTTATTTAATGGCGCGTAATCACTGGCAAATATACAACCATGATGCAAAACGATTTTTCTCAGGTGGCTTTGAAACCTTGCCAACGTTTGAGTTACCTAAAGTGGTACTTGATGCAGCATTAAAAGCCTGCAAAACGGTGGGTAAAGGTTTGTATGGCGTTGATGTTAAAGAGCATCAAGGTAAAGCATACGTGTTAGAAGTGAATGACAACCCGAGTATCGACCACAAAGTCGAAGATGCCTATTTAGGTGATGAGCTTTATATGATCATTATGGATGAGTTTAAACAACGCCTAGAAGCACGAGGCCGCGGTTAATGAACGTATCTGTTTGTCAAATCCGCTTTGCTAAGGCTGCGGATTTGACGGCTCTTGTCGTCATTGAAGAGCAAAGCTTTAACCAAGATAGATTAAGTAGCCGTAGTTTAAAACGCTGGATCAGCGCAAGCCACGGCTTACTGATGGTGGCTGAGGTAGATAATCAACTGGTTGGTTATGGTTTAGTGTGGTGTCACAAAGGAACGCGGCTTGCTCGGTTATATTCACTGGCGGTTTTGCAATCTCAGCAAGGTAAAGGTATTGCTTCAAAGTTACTACTTGCGCTTGAAAATGAAACGGCTAAACGGGGCCGTTTATACATGCGTTTAGAAGTTGCGGTAAACAACCAATCAGCAATTCGTTTATATGAAAAACTGGGTTACCAGGTGTTTGGTCATTATAGTGATTATTATGATGACCATAGTGATGCCCATCGAATGCAAAAAAACATTCGTCGTAATATCGAATTTAATGCCGATAAACACACACCTTGGTACCAGCAAACTACCGAATTTACCTGTGGCCCAGCGGCGTTATTAATGGCAATGTCATCATTGAATGATACCGCAATGAGTCAACTTAAAGAGCTGGATATATGGCGTGAAGCTACTACTATTTTCATGACTTCAGGGCATGGCGGTTGTCATCCTCTAGGGTTAGCACTTGCTGCAATGAAACGTGGCTTTAAAGCTGATGCTATTTTAAATACCCGTGATACCTTGTTTATTGACGGGGTAAGAAGCGAAAAGAAAAAAGCCATTTTGCATATCGTACACAATCAGTTTGTAGCCGAAGCGATAGCTGCAAAATTGCCTGTGAGGTACCAAGAGTTAACCTTGGCTAACATTGAAGATTGGCTTGCTGAGGGTAAAGCGGTGGTGTTATTGATCAGCACTTATCGGTTTGATGGTAAAAAGTCACCGCACTGGGTGTGTGTAACGCATATTGATGAGCATTGCTTGTACGTGCATGACCCGTTTTGTGAAAACGAAAAACAATTGGCCATTGATTGTCAGCATGTGCCAATAGCTAAAGCCGATTTTACTAAAATGGCTAGTTTTGGTTCATCGCGTCTCAGTACTGCGATGGCCTTTTATTTATAATTTTGATTGTTAGTTTGATTTGGAAGTGCAGTGACACTGAGTAGTTTATTTGATATCGCCCCTTATTCTTGGTCAGCAATTGGTAGCGCTGCATTTTGCGGCGCAATTATTGGTATGGAGCGTCAATTACGCGGCAAACCTGTGGGTATTCGTACTTCAGCGCTCATTGTGTTAGGTACTTATTTGTTTCTATCAACAGCGTTTATGTTGCATGGGGAAGATATTGATCATTCACGTGTAGTTGGCCAGATCATTACTGGTATCGGCTTTTTAGGTGCAGGGGTGATGCTTGCAAAAGATGGCGCGGTAGTTGGTGTAACATCTGCTGCGACAATTTGGGTATTAGCATCAATTGGTGTTGTTATTGCTACTGATAACTTACTCGCTGCGATAAAGCTATCAGTACTAGTGGTAGGTATTTTATATGGCGTAGATGTACTTGAAGCTAAATTTAAGAGCTTAGGGCGCGGTGTACATGCCCGTGTAAAACGCTATTCAAAGTTGTATTATCGAAAAGAAAAGTGAAGTTAGAAGGTAATAGAGGTTAGAATTTAGAAGTTAGAAGTGAGTTTCTAACCATAGTATTTAAATGCTTTTTGGTATTGATATACTTTGTTTCATAAGGCATAAAAAAGGGATTTATATATATGAAATTACTCTTGTTTATTCTGACTCCACTGTGTTTTGTTATAAGTTCTACGGTTAATGCGATTGTACCAAACACTGAATACTATCAATCTGCGCTAATGCACATTACTAAGTTAAATGAACAACTTTCTAAAGTTGAAATTGCATTGAAAACGGAAAAGAACAAAGATATATATCTACAATTACAAACAAATATACAAGATGAAATTGTATTAATCCAAAAGCGAGTTGCTTTATACAAACAAATAGAGCAACAAAATTTGATCATGTATTCAAGCACTCATACAACAAAGTAGCGAATGGAAAAAAGTTACATAATTAAGCCAGCTAGTTTAGAAGATTTGTTACTTGTCGATAGTCAAATTCCTGAGTTTGATGGCCGAAATACCCTTAGTAAATTACAAGCACAGTGTGCAGATGTTGACCACCTAGCTTTAGTGGCTTATATCGATAATGAGCCTGTGGCATATAAACTGGGTTATGCGTTAGATTCAAACACTTTCTATAGCTGGCTTGGGGCGGTTGCACCAAAATGTAGAGGGCAGGGCATTGCAAAGGCTTTATTAAACGCGCAAGAAGCATGGGTTAAAGCCAACAATTACCTAACCATAAAGGTTAAGTCGATGAACCGTTTTCCTGCAATGCTAAGTATGCTTATCAAAAATGGTTATGCCATAACAGGCTATGAAGACAGAGGCAGCACACAAACTAGTAAGATTTTATTCACGAAAGACATTTAAACTTTTTAGCTTACTTTGGCAAACTAATTAAAAAGTGGGCGCCTACATCACTTTCTTGTACGCAAATATCGCCTTGCAGTTGTTGGCTAACTATTTTCTTCGCTATGCTGAGGCCAAGCCCTATACCTGATTGGTTGTTTTTACCTTTATAAAATGGGGTGAAAATTGAGCTTAGTTCAGTACTGCTGATACCGGTGCCGTTATCGGTGTAGTGAATTTTTAACACCTCATCAAAATCAAAAATATCAATTTCTATTAAAGGGTCTGTAATATTGTTGAATGCATGCTCAATTGAGTTTTGCAATAAAATAAACAGCACTTGTTTTAGCAAGTCTATTTCAACTTCTAATTGGCTATGCGGGTTTTGATAATTAATGTCTAATTTGATACTGCGATGTTTTATTTGCTCTTCTAAGTGTTTATACAATGACTCAGAGAGTTGCTCTAACGTCATGATTGTTTTACTTGATTGTGATTTGGTATACAACAAATCTTGTAAAATACGTATTTTATAAGCAGATGATGTTAAGTTTCTGTTTAGTAGTTCATTGGTATTTATCAATGTCTCTAAAGTATTTTGCAGTGCTTGTTGGCTAAGTCGTTTTTTTAAAAGTCTGGTTTGTGTTTCTTTGACAGCAAGTTGAGTAACATCTACTGCGGTAATGCAGTTACCGAGTGGTGTGTTGAGCTCGTGGGCTATTCCTCTAATTAAAGTGGCTAGTTCAGCAAACTGTTGCTGCTCAAACGCTTGTTTTTGCTGATACAATAATTTCAGTTGTGTTTCGAAGCTTTGCTTAATGGTTTCGAGTAGCTTTATCACAGGCTCGTTATATTCATGGGGTTTGCTATCTAAGATACAAATTGTGCCAAATGGGGTGGTGTCTCCTGCACATATAGGTAAACCTAAATAAGAAATCATATTAAGCTTGATATCAGGGTTTTCTTTCCAGTTCTCATCAACAAGTGCGTTTGGTATGTTCAGTAAGTTCTGCGTTTTTACGACATGCTCACAATAAAGGCCTGAATCTTCTAACTCTTCACTGTCACCAATTTCATAAGGATTTGCTTGGTTATTGTTTTTTGAAAACACACTAATAATATTGTTTTCTACTTTCATTACTAAGGCGACGGGTACATCAGCAAAAAGGGCTAAAACTTCGAGGGTTTTATTCCAACTTTGCACTAATTCATCATAATCAAGCTGATACATTTTTAGACTCAAACAAATACCTATACAACTAACTAAAAGCTTAGTAATAATTTTTAATTCAGCAACTTAAATATGATTAATCTGACCTTTGCTTAGAACAATTCCGGCATTTTAGCTTTATCCAAATAGTTTTCGTCTAACGACTGTGCGATATTCACTAGGTGTTTGTGAAAGCACTTTCTTGAATACCCGTGTTAAGTGACCTTGGTCGTTATAACCAACTTCCAGTGCAACTTCTTGAATAGACAAATTTGAAGACGCTAATAACTCTTTTGCAGTTTGTACCCGCAACTGTTGCCAATACTCCACAGGAGTTTGGCTGGTGGCTTGGCGAAAACGGCGTGTAAAGGTGCGGTAGCTTAAACTAAATTGTGCTGCAATTTCTTGCAGAGTCAGTTCAGATGTTAAATTGTTTTTTAACCAAAATTGAATTTGTGCAATGAGTTCGTCTGGGTGTTTATCGACGGCACCCTCAAGGTAGCGCTGATCTTCATAGGGCTTACGAATTTCATGGGAGAAATTACGCTCAACATGCTGCGCTGCTTCTCGTCCGTAATATTGACTAATAATATGCACAATAACATCGGCAAGGGCATTTAAACTCGCAACTGTATACATGCGCTCAGACTGTGTGATGAAAAAATCAGGCTTAAGCTGCACTTTAGGGTAGTCACGTTTAAATTGTTCTGCGTAATGCCAGTGGGTGGTAGCCGGGTGGCCATCCAATAAGCCTGCTTCTGCAACTAAACAATTACCTGTGCCTACACCAATGATATGACTGCCTTGTTGCCAAGAATTACCAAGCCAGTTCACCAAACTTTGCTGATTGCTCACCACAGGACGCGGGTTTCGCCAAATCCCAGGCACAATAATCAAGTCACTAGCAGGCGCGGTGACGGTTTCGCAATCGGGCATAATTGAAAGCCCAGTACGATTAGGGATCGCTTTTAGACTACTTGCCACTAAATTGATGTTTAGAGGTTTAAATTCGTTCTGCTGACGATGGCTTTTTGCAAAGGCCTCACCAGCTCTGAGCATTTCAATAGGCAGGGTTAAACTGGTTATTAATAAATGAGGATAAACCAAAATACTAATTTCAATGGCTTTTACTTGTTGAAGTTTCGTCACTCAAATTGCTCCGACCAGTTGCTTTTGGCCTATTGTGCATGTTATTTGGCTATTTAAGCATAAAGCGTGTTAATTAATCCATTTAAACTTGGCTTAATTCTCATAACACGTTTTCTCAAGGTTTTTTATGACAGCATTACCCGTTATTGTTGGTATGGGTGGTATTAATGCCGCTGGCCGCACTTCTTTTCATCAAGGTTATCGTCGTATCGTGTTAGACAGCTTGGACGCTAAAGCCCGTCAGGAGACATTTTTAGGCTTAGCGACATTAATGAACTTAGTCACTCTTACTGAAGGTGTACTTAAAGATGCCCAAGGCAATACCATTGCCGAATCAGACATCGAAGCTAAGTTCGGTGAACAAATTTTAGCTGGCACACTTATTCGTAAAATTGAAAAAAACCACTTCGATGTGGATGCGACTCCATGGCAGCAAAAAATGACGTTAACAGCGTCAGATGAACAGCAGATTGTTTTTGAAACGCGCCGCCGTGATTTACCAACTCCAGTACCAAGTGCTTGGCAGGTTGAAGAATTAACTGATAAAAAAGTGAAAGTCACAATTAGCGCTGATCTTGCAATTAAACATGACAGTACGCGCGATAATCCAATTAAAGCGGCCGGTCAATTACCATCAGGTTTTGAACCTTCGGCTATGTATAACAGCCGTTATCAACCAAGGGGTCTGCAAGCGACTATCTTTGCCGCAACCGATGCGATTCGTTCGACAGGTCTGGCGTGGCAGCAGGTGATGAATAGTGTTGAGCCTGATCAAATTGGCACTTACTCAGCTTCTGTGGCGGGTCAAGTTGATGATGAAGGATTTGGTGGATTAATACGTGCGCGTCAGCAGGGCGATCGTGTGAGTACAAAACAGCTTGCACTTGGCTTAAACACTATGTCTACTGACTTTATCAATGCTTATGTAACAGGCAATGTGGGTACAACCTTTACTACATCAGGTGCATGTGCAACTTTTTTATATAACTTACGTGCTGCAGTAAACGATATTCAAGCGGGTCGTACGCGTGTAGCTATTGTGGCGTCTGTTGAGTGTGCTATTACACCTGAAATTGTTGAAGGTTTTGGCAATATGAGCGCACTTGCAAATGAAGAAGGTCTAAAGCGCCTTGATAATACAGATGTGGTTGATCATCGCCGTACAAGTCGTCCATTTGGTGAAAACTGTGGTTTTACAATTGGTGAAGGCGCACAAGTTGCTATATTAATGGATGATGCATTGGCATTAGAGTTAGGCGCTGATGTGTTAGGCAGCGTTGCAGATGTGTTCGTCAATGCCGATGGTATTAAAAAATCAATTACAGCCCCGGGCCCAGGTAACTACATCACGATGGCAAAATCTGTTGCACTAGCAAACAGTATTGTTGGCCAAGAAGCGGTACAAAAGCGTAGCTTTATTTTGGCACATGGCTCAAGTACACCACAAAACCGCGTAACAGAATCACTGATCTATCATAAAGTGGCAGAAACATTTGCAATTGATAATTGGAAGGTTGCTGCGCCTAAAGCATATGTTGGCCATACCATTGCTCCAGCCAGTGGTGATCAATTAGCTATGGCATTAGGTGTGTTTAGTCACAACATTATGCCGGGTATTACGACAATCGATAAAGTGGCAGATGATGTGTATAGCGAGCATTTAGACATTCGTACTGAACACTATCAGTGTGATGCAATGGATATTGCCTTCATTAACTCAAAAGGCTTTGGTGGTAATAACGCAACTGCGACTGTGTTATCACCGGCAATTACATTAAAGATGCTAGCAAAGCGTCATGGTGATGAGGTTATGGCGCAATATCAAGACCGTCATACTCAGGTAGCCAAAGCGCAAGCTGACTATCAACAACACGCTGATTTAGGTCATTATGAGCTAATTTATCGTTTTGGTGATGGCTTAATTGATGAAAATGGCATTGAAATTAGTGAAGATTCAATGACAATCCCAGGTTTTGATAAAAAAGTTTTATTATCAAAACCAAACCCTTACCAGGATATGTTTTAAGATCAAGGCATGTTTAAGCACATTCTTGACAGCAAGGCGCTTTTAAAGCGCCTTTTTTAGTGCTATAAATGTTCCTATCAAAGGGAATTGGAGCCATTATCATGATTAAATTCACAAAACTCGCTGCACTTTGTTCACTTATCGCATTACCAACACAGGTTTTAGCACGAGATGTCAATGACTTAGGTGTTGATGTTCAAGCTGCTACCTCTGCTTATATTGTTAAAAATTCAAACAAACGTTACCCAGGTAGTTATAACGGCTCTCGTTTAGAAGGCTGGGCATTAATGTCTTATGTGGTTGATACACAAGGTAAGGCAAAAGACATTGAAGTGATCATGGCATCTGATACTCGGGGTAGTGAAGAAAATGCAGAGAAATACTTAACCAACTTAGAGTTTGCACCTGCCACAAAAGAAGGCAAAACCGTAGAAGGGGGTTACCTGTTTTCATTTGAAGTAGGTAAGTATTTTAATGGTTACTCAAATGATAAAGCGAGCCGTGGTTTTATTAATGAATACGATGAAATCAACAAAATGCTGCAAGCTAAAGAGTTTAAAAAAGCTGAGCAAGCATTGGCTGAGTTATATAAAGACCATACTAAAAACACCTCTGAACAGGCATTATTTGCATGGTTGAAAAGCCAATTTTATTATCATCAACAACAATGGTTTGGCTTTGATGAGCAGTTGTCTGTAGCCTATTTACTGCGAGCTAAGTTACCAACAGATATACAATATTTAGTCGCTAAAAGTGCTCTACAATGGTACAGCTTCAAGGGCGATTTTAATCTTGCATACAATGCTATTTATGCGTTAGATAATATCGAGGGTAAACAGTTTTCAGAAGAAAACAAACTTGCCACTATCAAGCAAATTGATGACCTATTGGCGCGAACACCGCAGATTAATTCACAAATCAATGTTTCAAAAGATAAGCTTTCATATTTATCTTTATCTCGCGGTTCAATCAAAATTGAAGGCGCGAGTGATGTTTCTAAATTACAGATCCGCTGTGCAGATCAAGTCATTGACCTTGAAGCAAGTGAATCGGTTAATTATGTCATTGATGAGCAAAGCAGACGCTGCGGTTTATTAGTTAAATCTGCAAGCCCTGCTGAGATTAAAGTTAAACAAACTGGCTATGCCATAGTTAACTCAAAATATGACGCGAGCTAATTGTTTACTTTAAGCGCTTAACATATCTTAGCGTTACGAAATTAATCAACGCCATTAAAAAGGCGATTTCGTAACGACTAAATGCCACAGCAATGCCAATAAGTCCCATGTTCCAAATACTGGCTGCTGTGGCTGTTCCATAGGTAGAGTTTTTGTTCTTCAAAATGGCACCACCGCCAATAAAGCCAATACCCGTGATAATCCCTTCGAGTACTTTTGATTCTGCCTCTGAACTTGTTAAAACAGACATGCCCACTAATGCATAACCACATGATGCAACAGCGACTAATGGAAATGTTCGTAGACCTGCACCATTACTGGTTTTTTCTCGATCAAAAGCCATTGGAAGGGCAAGTAAATAGGCAATACCTAGATGAATTAAATTATCGAGAATTTCATACCAATCAATATTAAAGTCCATGCTTTGCTCCTTGCTATAAAGATTATGATAGCTTTGCAATTTCAATACCCGATCAACAAATTAAATAAAATGAGGAAACTAGGGACATGTAGCCGGGTTTTTAAAAGCATGCCTTGCTATAATTTGCGATTTTTACGCACTGCTATGTCATTTTTTCAGCCTTTTGGCTGTTTGAATTTTAGCCATGCTAACAGTATGCTAAACACGCTGACTAAATAGGCTTCACATTGAAACATTCCACCTCCTCCCTAGAAAAAACCGCGCTTGCACTGTGTATGTTTGGTGCACTGATTGCTGTGATTTTGCCTGATGTTATCACTGAGCAAGTTCAGCCGTTTGTACAAATGCTGTTAAAATGGAGTGGTAGTAGCTTTTTCTTATTGGTGAATTTTTTATTGTTTGCCATCATTATTTTAGCAATTAGCCCACTCGGTAGCCGTAAACTAGGTGGTGAGCAGGCTGTTGTTGAGTATTCAAACTTTGGCTGGTTTGCCATGTTGTTTGCAGCAGGAATGGGCTCTGGCTTGGTTTTTTGGGGCGTAGCAGAGCCTGCGTTACATTCACTCGACCCACCACTTAAACAAAGCTTATATCCAGATAGACTAGCCAGTAGCCTCGCTTTAACCCTAGTGAATTGGGGCGCTCATGCTTGGGCACTTTATGCTGTATTTGCGCTAGTGCTTGGCGGATTAACGCAATACAGTGGGAGGTCAGGAGATATTTGTGCCCCTGTTTTAACGGCGCTTGGTAATCGCATAGATAAGTCTGCAAAATTTACTGTGTCGTTTATTGTAAGGTTAATTGCGGTAATCGCTATTTTTTTTGGTGTCGTCGGCACCATAGCTAATTCCACTTTACTGATCAGTAAAGGCGTTGAAATAGAGTTGGGGGTTACTTCAACTTTATTAGTGGGTTCATTAATCGTTTGTTTGTTAGCAGTTATTTATTCGCTGTCGGTTAAATTTGGATTACGACGCGGGGTACAGTCACTAAGTATATTTAACGTATTTCTAGCATTTAGTCTGCTTTTTTGGTTGCTACTAGTGGTGCCAATTGAGCCTATTATAAAGATTGCTTTAGATGGAACAGGCTACTATTTACAGTTGCTTGCAACTGGCACTTGGCAATTCGATAGCCAATTAAAAGCGCCGGATTGGGCCACTCATTGGACATATAATTATTACTTTTGGTGGTTAGCGTGGGGGCCATTTGTTGGTGTGTTCCTAGCCAAAATTAGCCAGGGGCGTAAAGTTTGGCAATTTATTTTGGCGGTTGTGTGTATTCCAACTTTAGTGACTATTATTTGGTTTGCGACCTTTTCGGGGGCAGCAATTGAATGGGATAGACTTAACCAAGCGGGCATTTTAGTTGCTATAAAACAAGATTACAGCCAAGGCTTATTTGTATTTTTTAATCAACTAGACTGGCAAGGAACCGTGTTTATTTGGTTAAGCTTATTACTACTGTTGATATTTGTTGCTACATCCGCAGACTCTGCAATATTAGTCATAAGAGAGCTGGTTGGCTCTGAGCAAAATAACCGTGTGACACTCTACGCATGGTGTTTAGCATTATTCATATGTAGCTTTGCATTGTTACTGCTACAAGATGAGCCATTAAATCGTAGCGTTGCAATTTTAGGCGCTTTACCTTTCTTGTTAATATTCCTATTACAGTTAGTTGGGTTTTTAAAAGAGTTTATTCGTGATATTTGTGATTAATCTACAGTTTTTTACAGTTAAATTACCTGTTTGTTATTATGCTTAGAAAATAAGCTTAAGTGTATTGGAGGACCGATGCTTAAATCTTTGTACGTAATACTATCAGTAAGTTTACTCAGTGGCTGTACTGCAGTTGGCTTAGTTGCAGATGGAATTGGCGGACGCACGAGTCAGGCACAGCCGGCAAGCGCTTATGCAGATAAAAAAGATAATGACCGAGTTAACTATGGCATGACCATGACGATGCTAGGTTATGAAATCGACAAAGCGATTATTGAAGGCCTAGAGAGCGGTAGTAAAGACAAAGACGTTGAGCTTAAATGTCGTCAAATTAGTCGCGCAGTAAAAGAATGTGTTGAGGTTAAAGCTGAGCCAAAAAAAAGACCTACATTAATGGATAGTTTTAATAATGAAGATTAGCTTTTCAAAACTTGTTATTTGCTTAGTAAGCTACCAATTAGTGGGGTGTACAGTGGCGGGGTCAATAGTTGATGGCTATGCAAAAAACTCACAACCAACAAATCTTGCAACTACAAATGCAAATCAAACTAACAGTACTGTAACCGATGCTGAGGGCTTTTCATTCGCAAAGTTAGGCTTTGAAATTGATAGCGCTGTTATTGGTTTACTCAAACCAAAAGAACAACAACCGCAATTAGTTTGCAGGCAAATTACACGCAGTATTAAAGAGTGTGAGGAAGTTAAGCCCTCACACTAAAAATTAAGTATTAATCACAGATACTTTTGATGAAACATCAAGTGTTCGTCAATAAAGCTGCTGATAAAGAAGTAACTATGATCATAACCCGCGTGCATGTTGATCTCAGCTGGGTAATCTTTTTCGTTTACGACAGCAAATAAGTTCTCAGTTTTGAGTTGCTCAGTTAAGAAGTTATCGGCCTCACCTTGATCAATACGCATCGGTAAATAATCATCAGCGGTAGCTTTTTTCATCAATTCACAGCTGTCGTATTCAAGCCAACTTGCTTTATCACTACCTAGGTAATTACTAAACGCTTTTTCACCCCAAGGGCAATTAATCGGGTTCACAATCGGGCTAAAAGCACTGGCGCTGACGTATTGTTTAGGGTTTTTAAGCGCAATCATCAATGCGCCGTGACCACCCATAGAATGACCAGCAATGGCTTTTTTAGTCGTCACAGGGAAGTGTGCTTCGATAAGTGCAGGTAACTCAGAAACCACATAGTCGTACATGTTGTAGTGCACATTGTAAGGCGCTTGAGTCGCATTGACATAAAAACCAGCACCTTGACCAAAATCGTAATTTTCATCGTCAGGCACATTTTCACCGCGCGGGCTAGTATCTGGAGCGACAATCGCAATACCTAGTTCAGCCGCTTTTTTAAATGCTCCGGCTTTTTGCATAAAGTTTTCATCTGTACAGGTTAAACCTGACAACCAATACATCACTGGCACTTTATTCGTTTCGCTGGCACCTGGCGGTAAAAAAATCGCAAAGCGCATAGCACAATGTGTGCTGCTAGCTTGGTGGGTATATTGTTTATGCCAGCCACCGCTGACTTTTGTTGAGCTTATGTTTTCTAGCATAACCAAATCCTTGAAACAAAGGCGCTAGGAGTCAACCTAGCGCCAAATTAAAAGATTAATAATGAATAACTGAACGGATGCTCTTACCTTCGTGCATTAAGTCGAAAGCTTCATTGATATCTTCAAGTTTCATGGTGTGTGTGATGAAATCGTTTAACGCAAACTCACCATTCATATATCGCTCAACAATCTCTGGTAATTCAGAGCGACCTTTAACGCCACCAAATGCACTACCGCGCCATACACGACCTGTTACTAGTTGGAAAGGACGAGTAGAGATCTCTTGGCCTGCACCTGCAACACCAATGATTACTGATTCACCCCAACCTTTGTGACAACACTCAAGAGCAGAACGCATTACATTAACGTTACCGATACATTCAAATGAGAAATCAACACCACCGTCAGTCATTTCAACGATAACTTCTTGGATTGGTTTGTCGAAGTCATTTGGATTGATTAAATCAGTTGCACCTAGTTTAGTAGCAAGATCAAACTTACTGGTGTTGATATCAACACCAATAATACGGCCAGCGCCCGCCATTTTCGCACCGATAATCGCCGATAAACCGATACCACCTAAGCCAAAAATAGCCACTGTATCGCCTTTTTGAACTTTTGCTGTTTTAGTAACAGCACCCATGCCGGTTGTTACACCACAACCAAGTAAACAAATTTCTTCAAGAGGCGCTTCTTTGCTTACTTTAGCAAGTGAAATCTCTGGTAATACAGTGTACTCAGAGAAGGTAGAGCAACCCATGTAGTGATAAATTGGTTGACCATCTTTATAGAAACGCGTTGTGCCATCAGGCATTAAACCTTTACCTTGCGTTTCACGTACCGCAGAGCATAAATTTGTTTTGCCCGATTTACACATTTTACACTCGCCACATTCAGCAGTGTAAAGAGGAATAACATGATCGCCTACTTCAACATGTGTTACACCTTCACCTACGGCTTCAACAATACCGCCACCTTCATGGCCAAGGATTGCTGGGAAAATACCTTCAGGGTCTTCACCAGATAAAGTAAATGCATCGGTATGACAAACACCTGTAGCAACAATCTTTACAAGCACTTCGCCTTTTTTAGGCATCATTACATCCACTTCTTCAATTGATAGTGGTTGATTTGGACCCCAAGCGATAGCCGCTTTTGATTTGATAAAATCAGTCATAACGTTCCCTTATAGTTGTTGGAAGTAAGTATTAAACTTAGTCTATTTTATTTGTTTCTCAATGAATGATAATCTTCGTTTTATTAAAACACTTTTACAGTATGGTAATAATGAATCGTTGGCACGGAATTGATGAGTTTTTAGCGGTAGCAGAAACAGGCAGTTTTACAAAAGCAAGTAAACTACTGGGTATGTCTGTGGCCCATGTAAGCCGGTATGTGAGTCAATTAGAAGAGCGATTAAACACACAATTGTTAACCCGAACAACCCGTAAAGTGGTGCTAACGCAAGAAGGGCAGGTGTTTGCGCATCAAACTAAACAATTACAGCATGCCATGGATGATGCCACGGCACTGCTTGCAGAGCAGCAACTGACACCAAAAGGTAGTATAAAACTAACAGCTCCTGTGATGTATGGTGAAAGTTTCATCATGCCTGCGGTACATTCGTTTATGCAAAAGCACCCAGATATTGAAGTGATCAGCCATTTAAGCAATGAGCAAGTCAATCTACTAGAAGATGGGTATGATCTCGCTATTCGCCTTGGTCATTTAAAAGATTCATCTTTAAAAGCACGGCGCATTAGTCAGCGCAGGCTTGTTATTTGTTGTAGCTCTGAATATATCAATAAATTCGGCCAACCACACAGTGTGAGTGAATTACATCAGCACAATTGCCTGATTGGTAATAACAGTTACTGGCGGGTAAAAGAGCAGGGTCAAGATAAGCACATCAAAGTGGCAGGGCGTTTGGCCTGTAACAGTGGTTGGGCATTGGTTGACGCTGCAATAAAAGGGTTAGGCATCGTGCAACTACCAGATTACTATGTCAATGACCACCTAGCCAATGGCAGGTTGAGTGCTGTACTTTCGAATGTTGCACCGGCACCTGAAGGTGTATGGGGGGTGTATCCACCAAGGCAGTTTATCGCAACCAATGTAAAAGCATTACTTGACCATCTGGTTGCTACTGTTCAAGTATCAGATTTATAATTATTTTTTACAATTTCGCGCATCCCATGCTAGCTAAATCTATGCTAATATGAGCGCATATTTAGCCCTTGGAATACCCATAATTTATTATGTTTCAACCTGTTAGCCTTTTTATAGGGCTGAGATATAGTCGCTCCTCAAAGGGCAATGCCTTTATCTCATTTATTTCATTTTTCTCTATCGCGGGCATTGCTATTGGTTTAATGGCCTTGTTTACAGTCAGTTCAGTAATGAATGGTTTTGAGAATAACCTTAAAACCAACATGCTTGGTTTAATTCCTCATATTGAAGTATCAGCCGAAGATAACTCGAAAGAAACCATGCTGCAGTTAAAGCAGCAACTAGCAAATTCTCAAGATGTTAAACAAGTTAACCTATACCGCCATGGCGAAGCCATTTTACAAACTAACCAAGATTTGCATGGCGTATTGTTACAAGGCCTTTATGATGAAGGAAGCTCCATCTATAACGTAAAAGATAAAATTGTTGCCGGCAATTGGTCACAAGTAATGGACAGCAACTACCATATTGCGATTAGCCGCTACTTGAGTCGAAAATTGGGTATTTCTCTTGGGGATAAAGTACGGGTTATCATGCCTAATGCCAGTTCGTATACCCCCCTTGGTCGAGTACCGAGTCAGCGCTTGTTTACCGTTGCTGCACTTTATGAAACACAGTCAGAAATTGATATGTCATTAGCATTTACCAGTGGCTATTCGTTAGGCAGAGTTTTAAAACTAGCAAAATCAGCAGCCCCTAATTTGAGTGTATCGCTGTATGAACCATTTGCTGTTGAGCAAGTATTGCAATCGCAGTTAGCTATTTTAAACGATTACACAGTGACTGACTGGCGAGCTAGCCAAGGCACACTATTTGCCGCTGTGGCAATGGAAAAGCGCATTATGTCGATGTTACTTGGCTTAATCGTGCTCGTTGCAGTGTTTAATATCATTTCAGCATTAACCATGATGGTCAGTGAGAAGCAAAGTGAAGTCGCTATTTTACAAACACTGGGTTTAACTCCGTTACAAGTGCAGCACGTGTTTATGATCCAAGGCTTATATAACGGCCTTATCGGTACCAGTATTGGTGCGTTACTTGGTGTGCTATTAAGTAGCAACATTAATGAATTGTTGAATATGTTAGGCATCAATTTACTAGCGGGCGTGAGTTTACCCGTTAAATTTGATGTTATAAGTTTGAGTTTTATTGCCGCAGGGAGTATTGCGATGAGCTTTTTAGCTACCTTGTATCCTGCCAGAAAAGCTGCAAAAGTGAATCCAGCAGAGGTATTACGTTATGAGTGATTTAGTTATCAATTGTCAGCAGTTAAATAAAGTCTATCAAGATGGCGATAACGAGGTTGCGGTATTAAAAGGGGTTGATTTAGCACTTAATCAAGGCGAAATGTTAGCTGTTGTAGGGAGCTCTGGCTCAGGAAAAAGTACCTTATTGCATATATTAGGTACCTTAGATAACGAAAGCTCAGGCAAGGTTGAAATTAAAGGTCAGCAGGTTTCTAAATTAAACCGTAAACAACAAGCCAGTTTCCGAAATGAAAATTTGGGCTTTATTTATCAATTCCATCATCTATTAATGGAATTTACTGCCATCGAAAATGTTGCAATGCCATTATTAATTAAAGGCTTAAGCGCAAAAGCGGCAACCGAAAAAGCCCGTAACATGCTAGATAAAGTAGGGTTATCTCATCGTAGCGAACATAAACCTTCGGCGTTATCAGGTGGTGAGAGGCAGCGGGTTGCAATAGCACGTGCATTAGTAACCGAGCCTGCTTTGGTGCTTGCCGATGAACCAACCGGTAACCTAGATAAACAAAACGCAATTAAGATTTACGATTTAATTAAAGAATTAAATACTAGCTTAAAAACCAGTTTTGTTGTGGTAACCCATGATTTAGAACTTGCAGATAAACTAGGCAAAATTGCCTATTTAGATGATGGTAAGCTCGCAATTAAAGAGTCTCAGCATGTTGCTTAGTGCCTTTATTTCAAAACGCTTTCGTGCCCATAGTGGCCAAAAAGACGGACAAAACGGTTTTGTTAGTTTTATCGCTAAAGCATCGACAATCGGCATTCTTTTAGGTGTCGCTGTGCTAATTGTTGCTTTATCAGTTATTAATGGTTTTGAGCAGCAGCTAGTACATCGGCTTTTATCGGTCGTACCTCAGGTTGAATATGTTGCGCCTAACAAACCAATCAATAATTGGCAGTCAAAAGTTGCTCTACTGCGCTCTCAAGCCGGTGTAACAGGTGCTGCGCCGTTTATTAGTGTCAACGGCATGGCGCAATATAAAAGTGAGTTAAAAGCAGTTGAAGTGCGTGGTGTAAGCCCTGAATTTGAAAACCAAGTGTCGGCGTTAAATCAATTTACAGAAGGGCGCTTAGTTAGCCAGCTACAACAAGAAGATGTGCTTTTAGGCCAACAAATCGTTAACCGATTGGGCCTTAAAATTGGCGACCCAGTTACCTTATTAATCCCACAGATAAACCAGCAAAGTAATACTTTATTGGCGCCAAAGCGTGTTAGCTTGAATCTTGCGGGTATTATAAAAATGGGCGGCCCAATTGATGAAACAGCGGCTTTTATTCGCCTTGATAAAGCGCAAAGTGTGTTGAGTTTTGAGCAAAACCAAGTAACCGGTTTACGATTACAAGTAGCTGATGTGTTCGCGGCCCATCAAACGGCGATGCGTGTGGGGCAAGTTATTCCTGATTATGTCTATGTCTCAAGTTGGTTTAGAACCCAGGGTAGCTTATATCAAGATATTCAAATGGTTCGCACTATTGTGTATATCGTGGTGTTTTTAATAATTGCGGTAGCGAGTTTTAATATTGTTTCGTCTTTAGTGATGGAAGTACGTGAAAAACAGGCAAATATCGCAATTTTAAAAACCATGGGCGCACAAGATAGCACCATTTTAGCAACCTTCGTAATGCAAGGTTTTACACAAGCTTTAATTGGTGTGATCTTAGGCACAGTTATCGGTGTAATGCTTGCGTTAAACATCAGTGAACTGTTCACTTGGGCAAGTAACTTATTTGGCGATAACCCATTACAAGGGGTTTATTTTATTGAGTTTTTACCCAGTAAACTAGTTTGGCAAGATATTGTTATCACGGTAATTGTTACTTTTGTTCTCGCTATTTTGGCTACCTTATATCCTGCGTGGCAAGCAACCCGAGTTGACCCTGCAAAAGTTCTTGGTAATTAAGGAGTGTTTATGGATAAGCAACGCATTATCGATTTTTGGTTTAATGAATTAGGACCAGAAGTTTGGTATCAGCAATCAGACGAAGTTGATGCCTTAATTACACGTGAGTTTTCAGAATGCCTTTTGCAGGTTATCGCTGGCGAACATGCAGATTGGCGAGTTGATGCTCAAGGCTCTTTAGCTGAAATTATCGTGTTAGATCAGTTTTCACGCAATATTTACCGTAATACAGCAAAGGCGTTCAGCCAAGACCCACAAGCATTAAGTCTAGCGCAAAGAGCCATTGAATTAGGTTTTGATAAAAAGTTACCTAGCTCTCAAACTGCGTTTATTTATATGCCGTATATGCACAGTGAATCGAAAGTCATTCATCAGCAAGCTGAGCAATTGTTTAAAGGCATGAGTAATTATGAATTTGAACTAAAGCACAAAGTGATTATTGATAGGTTTGGTCGCTACCCACATCGCAATAAAATTTTAGGTCGTGAATCAACAGCTGAAGAGCTGCAATTTTTAACAGAGCCTAACTCATCTTTCTGAGTTGATTGAATAGTACGCATGTAAATTTAAATGCTCTTTGATTGCCCGTAAACACTTGCACAGCGCCATTTTAAACCTTAAAGTGTCAGAAATGTTGTAAAAGAGTAACTACCATGGAACAAAAACAAGCAAGACCATTAACACCAGAAGAACAAGCCGAAGCGCAAAAACAAAGTGTTATTTGGCAAAGAGAATGTTTCCAAAATGCACAAAAGCATTTAGCTGAAAAAGGCGTTATTCCGCAAACTGTTGTAGAAAAAGAAAGCCGTTTTATCGCCCCATTAGTAGCGATTTGGAAATTTAAAGCACAAAACGGTAAGAGCTATTGGGTGATCACCGGTCGTTTACCTACCGATCACGCTGAAGCAAGTGCAGCAAATAATGCACGTGAAGTATTACGTTATTTCTCAATGCAGTGGCAAATGAAGGCTGATCAGCTAATGCAATCAGGTGCGGTAGATAAAACCAAAGTTGATTTTGCTAACCTGTTAATCAACCGTGCTCATGGTTTATATGAGCTATTTGAAAAAGAAGAAATGTGGCAAAACGAGCCTGCATAACTTCTAATAAGAAAGCTGAATAATGTTATTCAGCTTTTTTATTTAACATATACCTTAATGCACCAAAGTGAATGGCCGCGTATCAAATTGCTTAATAGGGCAGAGCATTCGCTGCCTTGGAATACCAGCCTCCATAAATACTAAGCCATCAGCCGAAAAACCATTTCGTTTAAATCTATCTACTTCGTTCAATATGCAATTAATGCTGACGCAATCACAGCCTTGCTTTTCAGCCATGCCTACTAAGTAATTCAATAATGATTTGTAAACCGAACGGTTACGATGTTCAGGTAAAACTGCAATACGCCCAATGAGGCCATCATTACATAAACGCCCAGTGGCAACTGGGCATTTACACTCGTCGGTCACGAGTACGTGATGTGCTGTTTTATCTAAATGATCAAACTCAATGTCTTTAGGAATATGTAGTTCGCATACAAATACTCGCTCTCTGATCTGTTGTAAGAGTTCCTTGTCGATACTCCATTCAACTTCATCTATTTGATAGCTCATAAACACACGCTCCTAACAAAACCAAATACCCTCATTTAAAAGTGTAGTAAAGGTTTTCAAGAAAATGTGATTATTTTTTGAACTATTTATATCGGCAGCGGTCAGCCAGGTTTGATCTGTGAGCTTTGTTATTAATTCAAGGTCAGTTAAATCATGCATATAATTAACACCATTAATACTTAAAAGTATTTTATCGTCAATTACTTGATAAATGGCACGGGTACCACCTAAACGCTCAAAAACAACGTCCTCATCATTAAGTAAGTCATTTACGTCATCTAGTGTATATGGCTCCTCTAAAGGCGCTAAATCCATGTCATGTTTTGGCTGACTCATACTGTTACCAAGCCAAGTCTTGAATACTGCGTCATCATTAATCGCAGCAATCATAAGTTGCTTCACTTTTTCTGCTTCAGTTTGGTTAAGTTCACCTTTAGATGAACGCAACTTAAGCTCTGCATCACCATATCGTTGATTACCAAGCTCAGTATCGATGAGGTGATCGGCAAATTGTGATAATAAATCGCGTTGATTTGGCGCTCTAAAACCTACAGAGTAATTAAGTGCATTTTCAACTGCGTAACCTTCATGTGGGCAACCTGGTGGAATATAGAGAATATCTCCCGGCTCTAACACACAGTCGATCACGGCAGGAAATTGTTCAACTTGTAACAGGCTCTTATTTTGTGCAAATTGCTTTAAGTTCGCATCAGGTAAACCAACTCGCCAGTGGCGCTTTCCTTCACCTTGAATAATAAACACGTCGTATTGATCTAAATGCGGACCCACGCCACCACCCGGGGTAGAGTAGCTGATCATTAAATCATCGATACGCCAGTTTGGAATAAAGCGAAATGGCTCCAGTAGTTGCGCTGCATCGCTATGCCAATGGTCAACTGCTTGCACCAGTAATGTTGAGTGCTTTTCAGTTAGCAAGCTAAAGTCTTCAAAAGGACCATGGTATGCTTGCCAATCATCTGAGTGATTGGTCACAATACGTGATTCAATGCTTTCTTCCATGGCAAGACCGGCCAATTCTTCGGGCTCAATCGGATCTGAAAAATCCTTGAAGCCTTGCTTTATAAGTAATGGTTTTTTCTGCCAATACTCAGCTAAAAATTGCTCTTGGGTTAATGAGTTGATGGTTAATTGATACATAACATGACCTAAGCGAATTGATATAAAAAAAGCGAAAGGAAGGCCTTTCGCTTTTTTAAGTCTTAATTTGAATTTAAGCTAAGTTGTCGATGAACTCAACAGCACGACCAATGTAATTAGCCGGAGTTAATTTTTTCATTTCTACTTTTGCTTCTTCAGGTAACTCAAGACCATCGATGAAATCAGCCATGATTTCTTGGTTTACGCGCTTACCACGAGTAAGGTCTTTAAGTTTTTCATATGGCTTTTCGATACCATATTTACGCATAACTGTTTGGATTGGCTCTGCTAGTAATTCCCAGTTTTGGTCTAGCTCTGCTAATAAACGCTCTTCGTTTACTTCAAGCTTGCTAACACCCTTTAATGTCGCTTGGTAAGCGATAAGTGTGTAGCCCATACCAACACCTAGGTTACGTAATACTGTTGAGTCAGTTAAGTCACGTTGCCAGCGAGAAACAGGTAGTTTTTGCGCAAGGTGAGTAAAGATAGCATTAGCAATACCTAAGTTACCTTCAGAGTTTTCAAAATCAATCGGGTTTACTTTGTGAGGCATAGTTGATGAACCAATCTCACCTGCGATTGTTTTTTGTTTGAAGTGGTTAAGTGCAATGTAGCCCCAAACGTCACGGTCAAAATCAAGTAATACAGTGTTGAAACGTGCAACTGCATCGAATAACTCAGCAATGTAATCGTGTGGCTCGATTTGTGTTGTGAACGGGTTGAATGTTAAACCTAGGCTCGTTACGAACTGCTCAGCGTGGCTGTGCCAATCGTAATCTGGGTATGCACTTAGGTGAGCGTTGTAGTTACCTACAGCACCGTTGATTTTACCTAACATTTCTACGTTAGCAATTTGGTCACGTTGACGCTTTAAGCGCATGTAGACGTTTGCAAACTCTTTACCCATTGTAGAAGGAGTAGCTGGTTGACCGTGGGTACGTGTCATCATCGCAACTGACTTGTACTCAACTGCTTTTTCTTTTAATGCATTTAGAAGTTGGTCACAGTATGGAAGTAATACTTTGTCACGCGCTTCAGTAAGCATTAAACCGTGAGACAGGTTATTGATGTCTTCTGAAGTACAGGCAAAGTGAATGAATTCGTTAACTGCGTTAAGCTCTGCGTTATCAGCTACTTTTTCTTTAAGTAGGTATTCAACTGCTTTTACGTCATGGTTAGTTGTGCGCTCGATCTCTTTAACGCGTGCTGCATCAGCTTCGCTAAAGTTATCAACAATGGCATTAAGTAAAGCATTAGCCTCGTCGCTAAATGCCGGTACTTCTTTGATTGCGCTAGCTGCAGATAAAGCTTGTAACCAACGAACTTCAACAGTTACACGGTATTTGATTAAACCAAATTCGCTGAAAATGCTGCGTAGTTCCGTGGTCTTGCTGCCATAGCGACCATCTACCGGAGAGATAGCGGTTAACGCTGAAAGCTCCATAATGACTCCTAAATTGTCTAGTTTGAACGATAATTAAATTGATTGTTTAGCAATGGCGAGGATTTTTCTTTTTGCAAAGAAAAAGTGACGGCGTTTCCCGCCCATTTGTCGCCATAACACGGCACTACGAATTCCGGCCAATAATAGGGCACGAATTTTGTTTTGCGTGAGCTGCTGTTTTAATAATTCTGGCTTGCCATACACTTGAATACGATGCCCAAGGGGGCTTAGCACCGATGAGTAAATATCAGCAAGCGCTGCTACTACAGTATCATCTGTGATAGCAAAGTGGTCGAGGCGACGTTTAACATCATCAATGCGACGACCTAATTCATTTAAGCTGTTTTGTTTTGAACTTAATGCACGTTCTAATTGCATTAAACCACCCACATATTTTACGATTTCGACGTCTTTGTCTGCGCCGGCAGAAAGCTGTGCAATCAAAATGCGATAGCCTTCACGTAAATTATGTTTACCCTGATACACGTCTTCAGGGCTATTTGGTGATGTTTCGACAATACAGTTTAGTAATTTTTCTAATTCGTGATCACTGCCTTGGCCATATTGCGCAACTTTTTGTACTTGTTTAGCAACTTGACACATGGCAGCTAAAGCCATGACTTGGTGCTCTGTCATTATTTGATCACCGAATCAATAATACCACCACCTAAACATACTTCGTCAGCGTAGAATACGGCTGATTGGCCCGGTGTCACTGCTTTTTGTGGCTCATCAAATAATACGCGTGCCATACCATCTTCACCAACAAGTAAAGTACAGCTGATATCTTCTTGGCGATAACGAGTTTTAACAGTACAGCGTGTGGTCCCTTTAGGGCCTTCGCGGTCAACCCAGTGAAGCTGGTTTGCATTTAAACCATTGCTGTACAGGCGAGGGTGGTCTTTACCTTGACCAACCACTAATACGTTACGATCAACGTCTTTATCAACTACATACCAAGGTTCACCCGAACCTTCTTTCATGCCACCAATTAATAGACCTTTACGTTGACCAAGTGTGTGGTACATTAAACCTTCGTGATCACCCACTTCATTGCCATCGGTATCTTCAATTTTACCTGGCTGTGCTGGTAAGAACTTCTGTAAGAAGTCTTTAAATTTACGCTCACCAATAAAACAAATACCGGTACTGTCTTTTTTATCGTGAGTGATTAAGTCTTGCTCTTCAGCGATGCGGCGTACTTCAGGCTTAGCAATATCGCCAACAGGGAAAAGTGTTTGCCCAATATGCTCATGGCTTAGAGTGTATAAGAAATAGCTTTGATCTTTGTTGTCATCAAGGCCACGACACATTACAAATTTATCACCGCGCTTTTCACGGCGAACATAGTGGCCAGTAGCGATGTAATCAGCACCAAGTGCTTGTGCTGCAAATTCTAAAAATGCTTTGAATTTGATTTCTTTATTACACATGATGTCTGGGTTTGGCGTACGGCCTGCTTTGTACTCTGCTAAAAAGTACTCAAACACGTTGTCCCAGTATTCGGCTGCAAAATTTACAGTGTGAAGCTCAATACCTAGCTTATCGCACACAGCTTGTGCGTCTTGTAGGTCTTCAGCTGCAGCGCAATATTCATCATTATCGTCTTCTTCCCAGTTTTTCATGAACAGGCCTTCAACTTGATAGCCTTGTTGCTTTAATAAATACGCTGATACAGAAGAATCAACACCGCCGGACATACCCACGATGACTTTAATGTGACTATTTTCGCTCATAATATTCGCTGTCATTTTTTAACTGCTATGGAAAGGCCGATATTATATACCCAAACCACCTCAAGATGCGAGTTTCAGTTGGAATTAAAAGCGATTTAGGCAAGGCATTGATTGCAAGTAATAGTGGTTTGGGCATAGCAAACTTTTAGACACCCAAACCAGCTAAAATCACAGCGGTTATTGGTAAATTAAACTAAGTGGGTAGGCTTTACCAGCTAAATGATCTTCAATGCATTTTAAAACCAGAGGGCTTCGAAGTGGCAGGTTTTTAATTTGCTCAAGGCTAAACCAATCTGCGCTAAGAATGTCATCATCTTGGGGAGATGGTTCAAATAGCTCTGGGCTATTAAAAGCAAAGCTAAAACGCATATAGTGAACGCCATTTGCGGCATGCAAATTATAAATGCCAACAAGGTGACTGGCATTAAGGCTAATGCCTGTTTCTTCAATAAGTTCGCGATGAGCTGCTTCTGCTAAGGTTTCATTGGCTTCTAAATGACCCGCAGGCTGGTTATAGCAAATATCACCTGTGTGTTTATCGCGCTCTTTAACAAGTAAAAATTTGTCTTGGCATATGACGATGGCGGCCACTGTGACATTGGGTTTATGCATCAGGGTTGTTCACAACTTTAAACTGGCCATTCTCTAATCCATCAAGGGTATAGTTACCAATGCTGTAACGAATTAATCGCAAAGTAGGGAAGCCAACATGCGCTGTCATACGGCGAACTTGGCGATTACGCCCCTCAGTGATAGAGATTTCTAACCAACTGGTTGGAATGTTTTTACGCTCGCGAACGGGCGGGGTACGTGGCCAAATTGACGGCTCGTCAATACGCCTAACTTTGGCAGGCTTGGTTATGCCATCTTTAAGCTCTACACCTTTGTTAAGTGCAAAGATAGCCTCATCAGTAACATCACCTTCTACTTGCACCCAATAAGTTTTAGCTGTTTTTTTATTGGGTTCAGTGAGTGTGTGTTGTAATTTACCGCAGTTGGTAAGGAGCAAAAGTCCTTCGCTATCTCTGTCTAGGCGTCCTGCTGCATATACGTCTTTAATAGTAATAAAGTCGGCAAGCGTTTTGCGGTTTTGATCATCAGTAAATTGGCAAAGCACATCAAATGGTTTGTTAAATAGCACCACTTTGCGCTGCTCAGGGCTAATTGCTTTTTTAACTTGGCGTTTTTGAGTCGGCCTTGAATAAGTTCGACCGCTACTGCGACGTGGTTTGCTATTGGCTTTATTAACCATTAAATACACCTAGCCGGTTTAGGTAAACCTGCAATTTTAGTCGCTTGCTTTGCTGGGCCTTTAGGGAATAGCTTATACAAATACATGCTATTACCTTTTTCTTCACCTAGCTTTTGGGCCATTGCTTTGACCAGCATGCGTATTGCAGGGCTAGTGTTGTACTCTACGTAAAAATCACGCACAAAATGCACAACTTCCCAGTGCTGCTCACTTAAGGTTATGTTTTCTTGTTCAGCAATAATAGGTGCAAGCTCTTCACACCAATCATTTGAATCAAGTAAATACCCTTGTTTGTCTGTTTCTATCTGTTTGTTATTAAATTCAAGCATGGTTTACCAAGTAATCGTGTTTTTTGCGTTTAAAGTCAATTCTACAAATTGTGCATAGTTTATTGCGATATCGCCTTGATTAAATGAAATATCACGGGCTACAGCGTCTTCTTCAAGTAAATGAATTGCTGAAGAGAATTGCTTAAACTGCATGTTGTTATAACAAGCGTCACTAACAAGTAGCACTGTATCTTGCGAAGAAATCAAATTTGCCAACATATTATTGCAATAGTGAGCTAAGGGTTTTGAAAAAATATGCAAGGTACTCATAAGGTCACCACTTGATGCTGCTCTGTAATTAATTCACGCTGTTGCTCAAAGTTAGCTACTTTAACATCGATAATCAGACTATCTTCTGAAAGGTTAAAATCCATTAACGACTTTTCACATACATATATGTTTTCAACATCGTATAACTCAAGGGTTTTAATGGTTTTAAAATAGTTTTTTATGCCAAGTTGCTCTGGCTGTTGATTTTTTTTCAAAGCTAAAACAGCCTCACCACTTAGAAGCCAACTAATGTTTTGTTCAATAGCAGCAAAAATCAGTGTGGTGTCGAGTGAGTCACGAATATGTTGATCATCAAATGGACTATGTTGGCTTATTACTAAAATGTTTTTCATTTAAATTGCACCCATTTATCCGCTTCACTGACAAGCATCGCAAATTCTGCAAGCCCTGCGACGGTAAACACGCCTGTGTTATCGATATCTAAACCACGCTTTTCAGCAGCAGTGACACATAGCAGTAGAGGGATCTCTTGCTCACTTAACGACTGCCACAAACGATTAATTGGAAGCTCGTCGCTGGCAAGTTCTAAATGGTTACTTGCGTGGTAAACACCAGCTTGATAAAGAAAGATAGCTGCAATTGAGTGACCAGAGTCAAGACAGGCCTGTGCAAATTTAATTAGCCGTTGAGTTGTGTCGTGATCGGTCGGCGCGGTATGAAGAGAAAGTACAAATTGTGCCAAAACGCATCCAATAAAAAAGCCCCTAGAAAGGGGCTATTTTAGCAGAACTATTTAATTAGTCATCACTTGCACCAAGTAGGTGAAGAAGAGACGTAAATAAATTATACACGTTCAGGTATAAAGCAACTGTTGCGCGAATGTAATTAGTCTCGCCGCCATTAATAATGCGGCTAGTATCAAATAAGATTAAACCAGACATGATTAGCACAACTGCAGCATTAATAACCATAAAGGTAATTGAGCTGCCAATAAATAAGTTAACTAGGCTTGCAATAATAACCACGATTAAACCTACAGTTAAAAAGCCACCCATAAATGAGAAGTCTTTTTTAGTGGTAAGCGCATAAGCCGACAAACCAAAGAAGATTAACGCAGTAGAGCCTAACGCTTGCATAATAAGCATAGGACCATTTGGCATTGCAGCGTAGTAGTTAAGCATTGGACCAAGTCCTGCGCCCATTAAACCTGTGAAAACAAATACCCAAGCAACACCTGATGCACTGTCTGCTTTTTTGTGAACAACAAAAAGTACACCGAATGCAATCAAACTAAATACTAACCCCATAAAATAAGGTAGATTCATTGCCATTGATATACCTGCTGTCACTGCGCTAAATGCCAGTGTCATCGCCAGTAAGAAATAGGTATTCTTTAAAACTTTATTGGTTTCAATAGTCGACATTACTGGTCTTGCAGTATTGTACGATTGATTAAACGCCATTGTTAGAGCTCCTTTAAATGAACTTATACGTTCGTTAGTTCCAATTATTAAACTGAACTAAGCCTATCAAGAGTTATATATTTGGGCAAACTATTGTGGATCAATAGACAAGATAAATAATCGAAAAGTTCAATGTTGCGCACAATCTAAACGCTACTGTATTAATGCTGAGCAAATTAATTGTTTTTTAATCACTTAAACAGTTTTTTGAAAAAAAAGCTTCACAAGCACGGCCGCTTTATCTATTATGCACGCCGTCGGAGAGATGGCAGAGTGGTCGAATGCACCGGTCTTGAAAACCGGCAGGGGTTTGTAGCCCCTCTAGGGTTCAAATCCCTATCTCTCC